>CAZFJT010000029.1:0-2426 GCA_964519135.1 uncultured Syntrophales bacterium
GCCTTAAATGGGCCCAGTTTGCGCTCTGTCATCCTGGAGAGAGAATTGTAACCTGTAAAGCCTTGCGAATTCACCGCCCGCGGCAAGGAGATCGTCATGGTTACCTTTCTCAAGTATTGAGCCGTTCTTCATCACATATATGCAATCAGCGTTTCGCACGGTTGATAATCTGTGGGCCACCACCAGTGTGGTCCTGCCCTTCATAAGGACTTCAAGGGCCTTTTGAACCGCCTTTTCCGAATCAGAGTCAAGATTGGATGTGGCCTCGTCCAGGAGCAGTATTGGCGGATTCTTTAATAAGGCCCTGGCTATGGCAAGCCTTTGTCGCTCGCCTCCGGACAGCTTTACTCCGTTCTCGCCGATCATGGTGTCGTACCCGTTTGGGAGCGCGGAAACAAAATCATGGGCCCTGGCCGCCTTTGCCGCGTCGATTACCTGCTCAATGGCCAAATCCGGTCGACCATAAGCGATATTATTCCGAACAGTGTCGTCAAACAGTATTGTCTGTTGAGTTACTATTCCAATATTACTTCGCAGGGATTGTTGAGTGTAATCTCTAACATCTGTTCCATCTATTAGCGCTCTGCCTTCAGTAACATCGTAGAACCTTGGCAGAAGATCCAGCAGAGTGCTCTTGCCTACACCGCTCTCACCAACTATTGCGGCAACTTCCCCTACCCCGACAGAGAGATTTATTCCTTTTAGAACAGGCTCATCCAAGTATTTGAAACCAACGTTCTCGTACCTGACCCCCTCTTGGATCTTTTCGAGCTTAATTGCATTCGGCCTGTCATTCACATCAAGAGGTGTATCCAAAAGATCAAATATGCGCTCCCCTGCGCTTACACCTTCCTGGATATTCATATTCGATTCATTTATTCTCTTTATTGGCTCGTAAAGCATCACAAGGGCGGCGATAAAAGAGAAAAAAGTCCCTGGAGTGGACTCGCCTTGAATAACTTGATACCCCCCATAGAATAGAATGACACTCACACCCAAGGCCCCAAGGGTTTCCATGACCGGGTTGGACAAGGCCCTCACTTTAAACCTCTTCATAAAAGCCCTGAATAGGTTTTCGTTAACTTGCTCAAACTTCTCCCTTTCATACTCCTCCATGGCAAAGCCCTTAACAATCCTCACACCAGTAATGGTCTCATTTAGCCTCCTAGTGATGTCCTCAAGTGTGATGAGCATCCTCTGCGCGTATCTCTTTAATTTTTTACCGAAATTCAAGAGCGGATAAATCGCGATCGGAAAGACGATCATGGCTATCAGGGCAAGCTTGTAATCCCTGTAGAACACCACAAATACCAGTCCAACCACTGTAAAAGCGTCCCTGACCAGTCCTGTCACCGCGCTGGTCAACGCGGCTTGAACCAGGGCAACATCATTTGTCATTCTGGATATGAGCTCTCCAGTGGAGTGGCGGACATAATACGCGACAGACATGGTTTGGAGCTTTCTATACATGTGATCCCGCAGATCACGGATAACGCTCTGTCCCACAAAGGCCATTAAATAGTATTGACCATAGTCGCAAACCCCCTTCACCAGATAGATGGCCATCACAATTACAGGGATCGTGTACAACAGCCTCTTGTCCTTTGCTATAAATATGCCGTCCATTACGTCTTTTACAATGACGGCCACTGACGCGGTGGTAAGAGCCACACCCATCATGCACAGACCCGCTATAACCAGCTTCCACTTGTACGGCGCCAAATATTTTAATAGTCTTTTATATGTCTCCAAACCCAACTCCTGGATAAGTTTTTGATTTTAAAGTAAGGCAAGCCCACTGAAGCATTTTGAAAGATAATCTTTCAGTTCCAATTCCGTAATGCGCCTAATTCTAAGAAATGTATAACCCGAATAGGTAAATCGGATTGGAGGAGAGGTCAAGTGATCAATATGGAGAAAGGTCTTTATCTCTAATACAACGGACCGTGAGGTTGAATACCCACAATGGAAATACCGGCCCTGTCCGCAAGCTTGAGCATTTTATCCCTGTCCGCGATCAGAGTCTTTCCGGCCTCTATTGCCAATACCTTCGCGTTTGCATACACCATGCTCTCAACGGTTGATGGACCCACCCCAGGGACATCGAACCTCATGTCTTGATCGGGCTTTGCCATTTTCACCACAACCGTATGGCGTATACCTATGTCAGTGACCCTTTTTATGGCCCTGTCCGTTCCCTCAATAGCTTCCACCGCAATAACCGCGGAGTTCTTCACAATAACGGTCTGCCCGATGTCCAGCCCGCCTATGCCAAGGGCCATGGCCCTGCCGAACTCAATGTCACGCCACTGTTTTTCATTGGGTTTCTTTCTGGATAAAAGGCCCGGATTCGCCATGATTCCCTGAGCCCAAGGAGTCATCTCTTCTATATTGACCCCGTCCTTTTGGAACTCATTGCCGATTGC
>CAZFJT010000029.1:2436-4752 GCA_964519135.1 uncultured Syntrophales bacterium
CTTGTTGCCTGTCGCCAGGACGATATGCCCATGCTCATTGCTGATTGCCATCAGGACAGTGTCGTCCTTCCAATCAGGCAGGGAGCGGATCATTCTTAAGGCCCTGCGATCAAACCTTATGTTCCAGGGCCTTAAAAGATTGGATTTCTCGATCTTACCGGCCATTACAACCCTAGAGACCCCATGGCTCTTAAAGAAAGCTATGGGTTTCTCCAATTGCCCCAATTTGAACCATTGAAATTCTTTCGCGAGATCTTTAAGCCCTGGATCGGTGAATCCCTGAAAGCCTATTATATATACATCATATCCCTTATGAGAGGCTTCTTGGGCAATAACCTTCGGCAGTGAGCCTGTTGCGGCTATTATGCCAAGGGCCCCCACCTGTCAGCCCTCCAAGGTCCTGCTGGAACTCAGTGAACTCTTTGCCACCCCCCTTTTTGAGGACAGTAGAAAATCAGCGAAAAGTATCGCCTCGGGAATATGCGCCATCTCTTTTTTCATGATCTCTGCTGCTTCAGAATATTTGAGCGTGGAACGAAAGGCCATCCTGTAAGCCCTTTTTAAAGCTGATATGGTCTCTTGGGGAAAACCGTTTCGTCTTAAGCCGACACGGTTCAGGCCGTATAATTGGGCCCTTACTCCCGCGGCCAGTGTATATGGGGGGATATCCTTTGAAACCCCTGAGACTCCGCCAACCAGCGCGAATTCACCTACCCTTGCGAATTGATGCACAGCAACCATTCCCCCAATAATGGCCTTTTTCCCCAACTCGATATGGCCGCCAAGGTGGGCTGAATTGGCCATGATGACACCCGGGCCAAGTATGCAATCATGGGCCACATGGCAATAGGCCATCAAAAAGGAGCCTTTTCCAATACTGGTCAGACCCCCTCCTTTTTTGGTTCCCCTGTGAACGGTTACATATTCCCTTACTCGGGTTTTCTCGCCAATTATGACTTTGGTTTCTTCTCCACTATAACTGAGATCCTGCGGCGCCCCGCCGATCGCAGCGTACGGATACACCTCGCAATCCGCCTCAAGTGTGGTATTGCCCTCTATGGAAACATGGGATCCTATATGGCAATTGTCTCCTATAACAACCTTTTCCCCTATAACTGTGAATGCGCCTATTGAGATATCTTTACCCAATTCGGCCGAGGCCGCGACTACCGCGGTGGGATGAATCATATGCTTTCCCCGGTCTGATCCTTATCATTGGACCTTTTAATAGAATTGACTCCCTTTTCCAATTTTCTCACCCTTTCAAAAATTTCCGGGAGCCTTTTGAATAATGATTGGGCGCGTAAGAATACATTGTGGGGCATTGCCGGCACTGACCCGGCCATTATCGAGCCATCCGGCACGTTCCTGTAAACCCCCACTCTTGTGGCAAGCACTACTCCATTACCAATTTTAACGTGGTCACGAATACCCACCTGGCCGCCCATCATGCAATTGGCGCCAACAGTGGAGCTGCCCGCGATTCCCGTTTGTGCGGCGATAACAGTTCCCGCGCCTATGTGTACGCTGTGGGCTATCTGCACCTGGTTGTCCAGTTTGACCCTGTCCCCTATCTTGGTGATCCCGGCCAAGGCCCTGTCGATTCCGCAAAGGGCGCCTATTTCAACATCATCGCCTATTTCCACTGTTCCACTGTGGTACTTCTTTACAGGAACCGGAACGCCCTCGGAATTCACATCAGGCGCAAATCCGAATCCATCGGAACCAATGACGGACCCTGAATGAACCATGGTTCTCATGCCAATCTTCACACGATCATAGACTGTCACATTTGGGAATAGCCTTGAGCGGGCGCCTATTTCACAGTCCGCGCCTATTGAAACATTGGACTCTATAACCGCGTTTGGACCGATGACAGAGCGGGCCCCAATGAACGAGAATGGACCTATATGGGCGCTAGGATCAACTTGTGCAGAAGGGTCCACCCACGCTTTGTCGGAAACTCCTGGGCCAGGCTTACTGTGTCCGTAGAAGACCTCTGTAAGCCTTGCAAACGAGGCTTCTGGGTTCAAGGACCATATCGCGGGAAGTGTCTGGGGGTCCAGATCTTTTCTCACTATGACCGCTACGGCTCGGCTCTCGGCAAGCTTATCCACATAACGCTTGTCCCCTACATAGGTGAGATCACCTGACTCGGCATATTCAAGGGGACGAACGCCTGTTATTTTGGGGCCGGGGGATTCTGAAGACTCGGCCCCTATCATGCTTGCCAGTTCGTGCAATGTGTAATAGAGCGTCGACATATTACTTTCTGTTCTTGGTTTATCTTTTATTTATAATATATTTTTTGTAAAA
>CAZFJT010000029.1:4762-12230 GCA_964519135.1 uncultured Syntrophales bacterium
ACACTTCAGTTATTGTTTACCTTTAGGCGCCGGCTTTGGGGCCCTTTTGGGGGCGCCCGGGCGGGAGTCATAAAGTTTTGCCACCTGGGCTGTTATATCAAATGCGTCATCAGCCGAAAGCAGCGCGGCTGAATCGAAGATGATCGCATAATTCTGTTTTTGCCGGATCTTCTGTATGATATCGCTTATTTCGTCCCTAAATGCCTTTTGCTGATCTCTTTGCGCGTTCTGTATTTTGTCCTGGGCCTCTTTTTCAGAAAGCTTGAATTCCATTTCCATGATGCCCAATTTCTTGATCATCTCTTTGCGGGTTCCTTCTTTGAGCATTGGACCCTGTCTTTCTATTTTGTCCTTAAGGTCTACCATATCCTGTTGCATCTTCTTCAGCTTGGCCCGTTCCTTTAAAAACATGTCCTTCATCTGCTCCTGCATTGCCTTGGCCTTTTTTGACATTGTTGCGAATTTCGCGAAATCCACAAATCCTACTTTTAGGCCCTGGGCCAAGGCGGAACCGGAAAATAGGGCAACTGTCGCAAATAGCGTTAATATTGCCAGTGTACAAGCTTTTCTCATTAAACTTTCTCCTTCAAGTCTCTATATGATTGGAAATCAGGAATGCGCCGAGTTTTACACTTCAGCGCTCCAATACGCACTTATTGGTTACATGTCCAATAGAACACGAACAATTTGCGACCCTGACCCAAAGACCAGATCGCGACGCTTAAAAACATCCTGGGAATTATCAAAAAAGTTGGCCCATTGTAAAGGCGAATTCACCTGATGTATCACCTTTTTCAGGTGTCAATTTCCAGCCGTATTCCACCCTTATAGGCCCCATGGGTGATACCCAACGAACGCCCAGACCACCACCGGCTTTTACTTCCTCTAGAAATGGGCTTTCAGTGGAATTCCACGCGTTGCCCGCGTCAACAAATACTACACCATAAAGCTTCTGACTCTCGAATACAGGGAATAGGCATTCCAGATTAGCGAATACGCCCCTGTCACCACCCAGCAACGCTCCATATTCTCCCTTTGGCGCCAGCTCACCATATTTGTATCCTCTGACAGTGGATATGCCTCCTAAGAGTATTCTCCTATCCACAGGAACAGGCATATTCCCAACCTCGCTTACACCCGTGAAATTTGCTTTGGCCTTTAATATCGCCTTCCAAAATAACGGGTAATAGTATGACGCGTCAGAGTAGTATCTCGCATAGGACACATCACCGCCCAATCCTGCCAGTCTGCTCCCAAAGACTATCTTTGCGCCTCCGCGCGGTATCATGGACCCAAGCCTTGTGTCCCTGACCAGGCTCATTGAAACCGCGTGCTCTGCTGTGCTGTAAAATCTATCCGGATCGTCCCCTCTGCTCCTGTAGTATTTTGCTATCGCCTCGGAGTACGAATCCTCCATGCCTACTTTTCTATTCGCGTCCCGTGATATGCCGGTATGCATCCTCCACGCGCCGTAAACAGGAAATCCCAAATTCAGGCTGATTCCTGTTCCGACCTTTGTGTAATTTGATTCTGTCGTATTGTTGTTGTACGCGGATATTGTACCGTTTAGAGGTCTGTCAAAAAGCCAAGGGTAGGTGATTGAACCTTCTTACGTGTTGGAATTTGATGAGAGCTTGCCGTTTGCGTTAAGCATTATTCCCATGCCCAGAACATTTTTTTCCTTTACGTCAATATTTCCCATCGCGCCACCCTTGTTGGAAAACCCCAGACCAGCGGCAATGGAGCCGGTCTTCTTCTCCATAACTTCCACTGCAACATTCATCAGATCCGGTTTACTGCCGGGCGCGGTTTTGATCTTCACAGCCTCAAAAAAATCAAGGGATTCAAGCCTGTTCTTAGACACCTCCAATGCGGAGTCGTCAAAGAGATCTCCTGCGGCAAGAATCACATTCCTCCTTATTATTTTATCCCTTGTGCGACTGTTGCCGCGAATTTGGACTTGTTCTATTCTAACCCTCTGGTTTTTATCAATTTTAAAGGTCATGTCAACGAACTTGTATTCATCGTTCACATCTATAACAGGCTCCACGTCCACGTACGCGTAACCGAGGTTCTTATAGAGTTTCGTAATATTCTCAGTATCTTTACCCACATCCGCGCCTTTGAACCAGGTCTTGGGCTTACTTTGCAGATTATCCAATATCCTGTCCTTTGAGATCACCAGATCCCCTTCCACGTCTACCTTTCTAATCTGGTACCTAGAGCCCTCATTAATTGGATAAGACACAGTCACGCCATCGTCTTCTATCTTTAGCTCAGGCTCGCCCACCTGGGCCTTTATATATCCCTTCTGGCTATAGTATCCAATGATCCTGTTACGATTTTCTTCAAGGTCGCTTTGGGTGAATTTGCCGGAGCTATCAATCCACCAGAACCAGCTCTTTTCTTTTATGGTCAGGATTTTTAATAGTTCGCTTTCAGGTAACTTTTCCCTGCCCGGGAATTGTATATCGGTCAGAAACCTGTGTTTGCCCTCCTCTATATTAAAAACCAGCTTGGCTTCGTTACCTGACAGCTCTTCTAATTCCCATTCAATTTTTGGAGTATAGTATCCTTTTTTCTCGTACATAGACTTAATCTTGGATATATCTTGCTGTATTCTCTCGCTTTTGGCAACAGACAAAGACCTGGTTATAAGCGCGTCCAAGATCTCGTCCTGTGTAAAGACGCTGTTCCCCTTAATTTCGATTTCCTTAATGGAAGGCAGTTCAGTGACCTCAAAGACCAGGTCTACTTTGTTACCGCTCTTATTTTCGGTCTTTACCTCCACATTTTCGAAAAATCCTATCGCGAATATCTCCTTGATAGCCGAGCTCACTTCTTCAGGCTTGAGTATCGCGCCTGGCCGTAGGGTCAGCCGATTCATTATCGCCTCATCCTGGACCCTTTCATTACCATTGATCAAAATTTTGTCAACAGTGGGGGCGCCCAAGACATCCACCCCCATATTATCCACCAGGCTGTCCAATACGTTAACAAGCTCCTCCATGCTCTTTGCCACGCCCTTGTAAGTCCTGGGTTTTCTCAGGTTGGATTTTTCCAAAACATTAATTGAAACGGCATATTCATTGTCCCCCTGTACCTTCACGTCTCCCCAAACCAGAGCGTCCTTATCATCCCGTCTTAGAATTCTTGCCAGGCGCCTGACATTTACGTTTTTATCGGCTACTGCGGCCGCAAGCCTCTGTCCATCAGAAGCTTCAGCATTCTCCATTGAACTGATCAAGTTGTAAACAATTCTGGAAAGGGTTTCACTGGGCGCGACCTGGCCCTCCTTATTGATCTCTCTGAAAGGAAGAACTAGAATATCCTTTTTCTTACTTCGTTCTTGAGCTGCAGCCCAAGGACAAAGAATCAAGACTATCATTATTGATGTGAGAATCTTTTTCATCCCAGCTCCACGAGCCTGCCTTCTTCCAAGCCTATCCTGCGATCCATTGATCTGGATAGGGATTCCTTATGTGTCACTACAATCAGGGTAGTATAATGGTTTTTGTTCAACTCTTTCAACAATGACTCTATATCCGCTCCAGTGCTTGCGTCCAGATTACCGGTCGGCTCATCGGCCAGCACTACCTTGGGACCCATGATAAGAGCCCTGGCTATGGCCACTCTCTGCTGTTCACCACCTGAAAGCTCACCTGGCCTATGGCCCGCCCTATGTGACAACCCAACTTCCTGAAGAAGCTCTTTTGCTTTCTTTTTGAGACCATCCGGGCTCTCGCCTGCTATAAGACCCGGCATAATCACATTTTCCAATGCGGTGAACTCAGGCAATAACTGGAAAAACTGAAACACAAATCCGATCTCTTTGTTTCTTATTTTTGATTTTCGATGATCTCCAAGGTTCATAACATCTAATTGGTCGAATAGTATCTTTCCTTTACCTGCCCTCTCCAAGAGCCCCAGTATGTGCATCAATGTGCTCTTGCCGACTCCTGACGGTCCTCGAACCGCTATGGTCTCACCTTTGTGAACCTGTAGATCGATCCCCTTAAGGACCTCAACGAATCCATTACCAGAGTGAAAACTTTTCCATAAGTCGCTCACTTCATATAGAAGCTCATCATTCATACCTCAGCGCCTCCACAGGTTCCATGCGAGCAGCTCTCAATGAAGGGTAAAGAGTGGCCAAAAAACATATGCTCAGCGCCACCAGGCAAATCGCCGCGACATCGCCGATCTCCACAGCCACAGGTAAAGTGGTAATCGTGTATACTTCCTCAGGCAAAACAGCCACCGGATATTTGGCCAGAAGAGCTGCGCCTGCAATACCGAAAACAGCCCCAAGAAAGGTGCCCACCACTCCCACGAGCATACCCTGGACTATAAATATTCTCATGACCTTGTCCGAAGTAGCGCCCAATGCTTTTAATATGGCAATATCCCTGCTCTTTTCCATCACCAACATTATCAAGGAAATCACTATATTAAAAGCAGCCACCAACACAATGAACGTCAATATGACGAACATGGCCACCTTTTCCAGCTTAAGGGCGGTGAAGAGGTTCCTGTACATTTCTCTCCATGTCCTGGTCCAAAAGGGAGCGCCAAGTGTCTCTTCTATCCTTCGTCCTATTGTCGGCGCCTTGTATATATCCTTGAGCTTGACCTCTATACCTGTTACTCCGTCTCCCATTTCAAAAAAGGCCTGGGCTTCATCAAGGCGCATGTACGCAAGATTTGCGTCAAATTCATACATCCCGGATTTGAATATCCCTTCCACCAAGAAATTTTGCACCCTTGGAATCGCGCCTATTGGTGTTCTTTTTCCCTGAGGTGATATGAGTTGTACAGTGTCGCCTACGCGCAACCCCTGATTCAAGGCCAATTCTTTGCCTATAACAATTCCCGCAAGCTTTTGCTTTCCTGATTTGAGGTTCTTCAGATCACCTTCCACAATATTTTCCGGCAAAGATATGACATCACGCGCGGAGTTTACATCAATCCCCCTAACCACTATCCCTCTCACCTTCCCCCTGCTGGAGATCATGGCTTGGGCGTATATATATGGAGTAGTGGCCTGCACTCCGTCAAATTGGTTGATCCTGTCTATTGCCATCTTCCAATCGTGGATCATTCTGCCCGTATGATTCAGCACCACTAGATGAGACACAGTTCCGAGGATCTTGTCTTTAAGGTCCTTCTCAAAACCATTCATAACGCCGAGAACAATTATCAGTGTCATAACACCGAGCATTACTCCAAGAACACTAAAGGCGCTTATAACAGAGATAAAAGTCTGTTTGCGTCTGGCCTTCAGGTATCTGAAGCCCACAAGGAACTCAAAAGGAAGACTCATTGGGCGCCCCGTTCCGGCCTCATATGGGGAAACAAAATTACTTCCCTGATCGAGCTTGAATTGGTAAACAACATCACAAGCCTGTCAATGCCTATGCCTTCCCCTGCGGCCGGGGGCATTCCGTACTCAAGGGCCCTTATGAAATCCTCATCAAGATAATGGGCCTCATCATCTCCCTCAGCCCTTGCCTTTACCTGCTCGTCAAACCTGCTCCTTTGATCAATCGGGTCCGTCAGTTCAGTAAAGGCGTTGGCCATTTCCCTTCCGCATATATACAGTTCAAACCTGTCCGTAACAGTGGGATCCAAGTCGTTCCGCCTTGCCAGGGGAGACACCTCCACTGGGTATTTATGAATAAAAACAGGTCCCCAGAGCTTTTCCTCAACAAACTCATCAAACAGGACCATCCATAACTTGCCCAAAGACGCGGAAACAGGCGCTTCCAATCCAGCGTCCTCCACTTTGCCCCTGATAGTATTCAGATCATCGATCTCGTTTTCCTGTATATTGGTATACTCCAATAGGGCCTCTCTTACTGTTAGCCTCTTCCATGGCTTTGTAAGATCTACGGTTCCTTCGCCGTATACAAGCTTTTCTTCTCTGAATATCTCTTGCGCCAGCCCACAGAACATGTCCTCAGTAATATCCATCAGGTCCTCATATGTGGCGTACGCTTGATAGAATTCCATCATTGTGAATTCAGGATTATGTTGTGTGGACACTCCTTCGTTTCGGAAGTTGCGATTAATTTCAAATACTCTCTCGAATCCGCCTACCAAAAGCCTTTTTAGATACAGTTCAGGCGCAACCCTTAGGAATAAAGCCCTATCAAGGGCGTGATGATAAGTTTCGAATGGCTTTGCCGTGGCGCCGCCAGGTATGGGCTGCATCATAGGTGTCTCTACCTCTAGAAAACCGTGTTCATCCAGATACTTTCTAAGATAAGTTATTATTCTGGACCTGGTGAGTACTATTTCGCGAGCCCTTGAGTTGACTATCAGGTCCACGTACCTTTGTCTGTAACGGGTCTCAACATCGGAAAGCCCGTGCCACTTTTCGGGCAGGGCTCTCATGGACTTGGTAAGAAGCTTGAATTCATCCACAAGTAATGTGAGTTCATCGGTTTTGGTTCTAAATGGGCGCCCCTTGATACCGATTATATCGCCAATATCCAATTTTTTTGCTAGCTTGTAATTATCCGCTCCCAAGGTGTCCTTGGCCATGAGTATCTGAATCGCGCCTGAAGCGTCCATTAGGCGCATGAACGCAATTTTGCCCATACTTCGGCTGGCCATTATCCTTCCAGCCACCACATATTCGGCGGCGCCCTCAGGATCCTTCTGGTGGAAATCAGAACATGCGGAATGTATGCTCCCTATTGACGATTCTGGTGCAAAATCCTTTGAAAAAGGCGCTAGTCCAGCCTCTTGGAGCTCTTTGATCTTCCGCCTTCTCACATCTAGTAGAGAGGCAGCGGATTGTTGTTTCTTTTTAGACTTCTGTCCGGACAAAGTATACCAACTCCTACGCTTCCTTCGAATGGTATTGGGATTATTAGCCTTACCAGCTCTAAAAGTCAAGCCGGCTCTGATGGCTAAAATCGTTAATGATCTCTATAAAAGAGTAGATCTTAAATCAGGACCCCGATTTGTCGATCAATTGAGTGAATCAATAAAAAAAGAGGTCCTGCGGACCTCACAGTAGGGCATTATAATTCTTATTTAAACTGCATTTTGATCTAAACTCTTATTCAACTCCTGAAATTGCCCCTGCCATTGAAAAGACCGGCAAGTACATTGAGATAACCATTCCACCGCACGTTCCACCAAGAAAAACGATCATTATTGGTTCCATGAGCTGCGTTAAAGCCTCGACCGCGGTATCCACTTCCTCCTCATAGAATTCGGATATTTTCGCGAGCATTGCGTCCAGAGCGCCGGTTGCCTCTCCAACCGCAATCATACGCACAACCATGCCTGGAAAGACCCCTGTTTCCATTAACGGCTCAGCGATTGTTCGACCCTCGGCAATAGCTACCCTGGTACCCATTATCGCCTCTTCTATGATCTTGTTACCTGCTGTTTTGGCAGTGATCTCCAACGCGTCTAGTATCGGAACACCACTTGCGATCATGGTTCCTAAGGT
>CAZFJT010000030.1:0-2159 GCA_964519135.1 uncultured Syntrophales bacterium
AGATGGGCCACCGGTCGCACGCTGCCGAGGCTTGAAGGCCACAGAAGAGGCGCCAAAGCTGTCAGAAGGGTTGTGGAATTCAGCAGACGCAACAACATCAAAGTCCTTACCCTTTACGCTTTTTCCACTGAAAACTGGAATAGACCCAAGTCAGAGGTATCAGGCCTAATGTCTCTACTCTCCCAGTTCTTGGATTCCGAGCTTGAAGAGATCCATAAAAACGATATTAAATTTGTAACAATCGGTGATGTGAATAATCTCCCGGAAAAAGTTCTAAGAAAGATAAACTCAGCAAAAGAAAAAACCCGGAACAATCGCTCAATGATATTGAATATCGCCCTTTCCTATGGCGGACGTCGAGATATAACCGACGCGGCGGTTAAGATCTGCCGCAAAATTCTTGACGGCGCTCTTTCTCCTGATGACGTGACTGAGGAAATGTTCGCAGAACGCCTGCACACCTCGGGTTTGCCTGATCCGGATCTTCTCATAAGAACAGGAGGAGAGCTGAGAATAAGCAATTTTCTATTGTGGCAATGCGCTTACACAGAGTTTTACTTCACTGACACCCTTTGGCCGGACTTTGACGACGACGTATTCGCTGCAGCCATAAGGTCTTATCAATCCAGGCAAAGACGCTATGGCATGGCGCCTGATCAGGTCTGAAAGGACACTTTTCCATTGCTAAAGGATAGAATCATTGCAGCTCTGGTCCTTATAGCCATCATTGTTCCAACATTGCTCTGGGGCGGGGTGATAGGAGTTACCATCCTGGTGGCTTTGGTGGTATTCTTCGGGCTCAGGGAGATGGCAAACGGGCTTCCTGATATAAAAGAGAACCCCAGCCGCAATATCACTATTATAGTGGGCCTGGGAATAGTATTCGCATTTTATTTTCTGCCTGTTGAAAGGCTGATCGGCCTGCTGGCCCTTTTTCCGCTTTTCATACTGTGCGTGTGCCTTGCTTTTTTCACCACAATTGAGAATACACATTTGAGCTCCAGCCAGATGATAATGGCCATAGGCTACGTGGCCGTTCCTCTTTCCCATGCAATATTGATGCGTAAACTGGATTCAGGCATTGCCTGGATTTTCTACATGCTGGTTGTTGTGGCCCTTGGAGACGCTTGCGCTTACTTTTGCGGCAAGTATTACGGCAAACGGAAATTCGCGCCAAAAATCAGCCCGGCCAAGACCTATGAAGGACTAGCAGGTGTGTTTGCAGGCGGTTTAGTGGGCATGGTCATAGTAAAATCTTTGGCCGACTACTTTGGAACGCCTCTCCCTGGATATGGTGTTTTAATTCCCCTGACTCTCATACTGGCCATTGTAGGACCTTTGGGGGACCTTGTCGCGTCAGGGCTAAAGCGCAAGATGGGCTTAAAGGACTTCGGTTCCATACTACCCGGCCATGGCGGTTTTCTTGATAGGGCTGATAGTCATATATTAGCTTTTCCAATAGCATATTACTTTCTCATTCTATTCCACCAGGGGGCGCCTGGACCATGAAAGGACTCGCGATACTCGGCTCTACTGGATCAATCGGCGTACAATCCCTTGATGTGGCAAGACTCCATCCTGACAGATTCTCAGTGGAAACCCTTGTGGCCTCTAAGGACCTGGACACTATTGAAAGCCAGATCCGCGAATTCAACCCAAAACTGGTTTCTGTTGGAACTCGCGAATTGGCTGATCACCTGAGATCTCGCGTGAAAGATCACCATAGTCAAACCAAGATTCTCTTTGGGGAAGATGGAATAAACGAAGCCACAATTTACGAATCAGTGGATTTGGTTGTTGTGGGATTACCTGGAAGCGTTGGGCTCAAGCCTTCGTTTGTAGCTGTTGAGGCCGGAAAGGATGTGGCCTTGGCCACTAAGGAAACCCTGGTGATGGCCGGCGCTTTTTTTATGGATCTTATTGCGGATAATGGTGTGGAACTGCTTCCTGTTGATTCTGAACAGTCAGCGATATTCCAATGCCTCCAAGGAAACAAGGATAAGCCCATAAAGAGGATTCTACTTACAGCCTCAGGAGGGCCCTTTAGGGAAGTCTCTTCAGAAAAGATGGCACTGGCCGCCAAAGATGAAGTGCTTGACCATCCGAGGTGGAAAATGGGACCAAAGGTGACGGTCGACTCAGCCACATTGATGAATAAA
>CAZFJT010000030.1:2169-12131 GCA_964519135.1 uncultured Syntrophales bacterium
AATAAAGGCCTGGAGGTTATTGAAGCCAGGTGGCTGTTTGATGTGGACCCTTCAAAGATAGAGGTCGTGATCCATCCCCAAAGTGTTATTCACTCTATGGTGGAATTCCAAGACACTTCGATCATCGCCCAATTGTCCGATCCTGATATGAGGGCCCCAATAAGCTACGCGATGGCCTATCCTGACAGAATCGAATCAGGCGCCAAGGATATAAGCTTTCCTGAAATTGCAGCTCTGACCTTTGAAAGCCCTGATATGAAAAAATTCCCATTGCTCAAGGCCGCGTACGATAGCCTTGAAGCGGATGAGCAGGTCGCTCCCATAATTTTGAACGCTGCTGACGAGGTAGCTGTGGGAATGTTTCTTGACGGTATGATTCCATTCAGCCAAATTGCGCCAATGGTCCTCAAGGCCATGGACACAATCCCATCTGTTAGGCCGGCCGGCCTGGAAGACGTCATTGCCCTTCATGAGGAGCAATGCGCAAAAATGAAGTCTGATTATGGCAAATAGTTCAAAGGGCAATCACCGCATTTGGGCTTTGGTTTGCAAAAGTTGTTACCAACAGCCACGAATTGGGCGTGGAAATCATTGTACAGGGACACATCCCGTTCCAGGCGCTCATGAAAAAGGGCCTGCGCTTCATCATATGGGGCCTTGTCATTAACAAATTTGTGTCTGGACAGAATCCTGGTGGTATAGAGATCCACAACGAATATGGGCTTACCCGCCGCGTACAGTATCATGCTATCCGCTGTTTCAGGGCCTATGCCGTTCAATGACAACAACTCTTTACGCAGTCTATTGAGGTTCAGATTGAATAGGCGCTCCAGTGCGCCGCCAAAACTCTTCTGTACGTGGTTTATGAAATTCTTCAATCTTTTGGCCTTAACATTGTAATAACCTGCTGGTCTTATAATCTCAGCCAACTCTCCTTGGTCGATATCGTACAACCTGGAGATTTCCATTAAACCCTGGCCCTTGATTGCTCCTATGGCCTTTTCCACATTCTTCCACGAGGTGTTCTGTGTGAGGATCGCGCCGATACAGATTTCCAAAGGACTCTCCCCTGGCCACCAATTTCTCACTCCAAATCGGCCTACCATCGCATTGTACATCTTGAGCAGGCCATCCCTGTCAATCTTGTTAAGTCCCATACTGTGTTCCGATCGGTATATTTCGCGCCTGCCCATAGGCTCAAAATTGCCCTGTGGCTTTATTAAGGGACTTCTTATGCGCGGTGGCCCGGAAAAGGACCCCAAGCCCAACCACACATGATATCAGAGATCCAAATACTATAGCTGATTTGTAAATGTCCGTTATTTCAGGAGCGTCAAAAGCCAGACCACCTATGAACAGAGACATTGTAAAGCCTATTCCACATAGTATCGATCCTCCAAAGAGTTCAGCGGAGCTTACCTGGGAAGGCGCGTCAACAATACCGGCCCTTATGGCCAATATAGCCGACACATATATACCCAAAGGTTTTCCCACGAAAAGACCGAGTATGACGCCTAACCCGACGGGTTCCTTGAACATTGCGGTTATTGTGTCAATATTGATGGCGAATCCCGCGTTCAATAAACCGAATAGGGGTAGAATCGCAAAAGCCAGCCAAGGATGCAGAGAGTGCTCTATTTTGTATAAAGGGGGCAAAACTTCATTGCACATCCTTTCCATCCTCTGGATCGCGTACTGGTGGTCTTCATTCACATAAACACTGAATCCGCATGCGCCCGCGCAATCAAATTCGTTTAGCACACCATTCGCCTCTGACAAAAATGTGTCAGTATCAACCTTGGACCTGGCCGGAATTGTCAGAGCGAGTATAACCCCCGCCACAGTAGCGTGTATCCCGGACTCGTATATGAAAAACCATAATGGAACCCCTAGAATCATATACATCAGGGGCCTTCTGAAGCCGAGTATGTTCAGGACCGCAAGAGCGACCATCACACATGCTGCAAGTCCCAGAAAATATAGGGATATCTCCTTTGTATAAAATAGAGCGATTACGACAACCGCGCCAAGATCGTCCACTATTGCCAGGGCAACAAGAAAAACCTTCAAGGAAGTTGATACTCTGGATCCCAAAGCCAGGAGCGCGCCCAATGTGAAAGCAATGTCCGTGGCCATTGGGACACCCCATCCTGACTCATACGCGGTCCCTGCATTAAACATCGCGTATATCCCCGCCGGGACTATCATGCCGCCCAAAGCCGCAATAAATGGTAACGCGGCCTTTCGGGTGGAAGCCAGCTCACCCACAAGGATCTCTCTTTTTATTTCAAGGCCGACCACCAGAAAGAATATGGCCATTAGTCCTTCATTGACCCAAAAGTGCAGATCCCTCTCGAACAATACGCGCTCTATGCCGATTTCAAAGAGCAGGTGGTTCAATTTATCGTAATAAGCCACATATGGTGAATTTACCCAGACCATGGCCAATAATGAGGCCACAAGAAGAACCGCGCCGCCGGAGGTCTGCTTTGAAGCAAACGCCTGGAATGGTCTTTTTATTTTGTCTCCTATCTGCTCTCCCCTTCTGTACAAAGGAGATCTCATAAAACTCGGTTTTGAGGCGCCATCGTTATTGTTCATTTCTTAAATCCATCTTTGGCTTACTTTCCCCTGGAAATTACCCGCTCATGGGCTGAGTGTCAATAAGCCCTTAATGTTGAACTATGGAAAACCTGTAAGCCTTATGGTACAGATAGTTAATCCACTGAAGCTGAATCGCTGGATCCGAATAATATAGCGGAGGCTAAGCTTGCTTAACCTAAAGATACTGGCTCTAACCTTGATCCCCCTGTTCTCCGCGGGCGCGCCAAAGGACGGAGTTGGTGTTCTGACTCCCCTGGAATTATTGGGTATACACCAGAAGGTCTCAAAGGAATTTCTGGTCGGTAACTGGCGACATACCCATGACTTCTTCAGGTGGGGGACAACAGATAAAAGCAGAGCCACAATAAAGAGATTCCCCGGCTTCGGTTTGATGAGGCTTAAAGCCAATGGCTCTGTACAGATGTTCAATCTCTTCAAACCAGCCAAAGGAAAATGGCGCCTGACCGACAGGGGGTTATTGATCACGGACCCGTTGCATCCTGAGAGGGGCGAACACCTATTGCCGGTCAGAAAGAAATCGGATAATCGTATCTGGATATTGTTGCCGTTCACTGGAGGAGCATCAGGTATAGGTCTTACCAGAATCTCCGATGAACGGATTGATTGGGTCATAACCAGGGCCCGCAGAGATGAAGCCAGGACATACTATGTTCCACCTAAAAAGAAGGAAAAAAAGAAGAAGGTAGCGAAAAAGAAGCGCAAGAACCCAGAAATTGAGATGCTCAAGAAAAACGAAATCTATACTGAAGACAGGATATTGCCTTGATAGTTCCTTCATTTGAAAAAAGGGATATCATTTCCTGCTCAATTGATCTTTTTCCATTAATCTTTCCAGTACATCCCTTAGCTCCGGGTCACTAACAGGATCCAAAGTGGCTCTTATCCTGCCCTTTTCAGAGTCAGAGAGTTTAGGTTCTCCGCTGCTCTCGCTCTTTTTAGGAAGCTCACTCTTACCTGTAACCCATGATCGCTGGTGGAATCGAATTTCAGTTATTGGACTTGCTTGATCATGCAGCATTCCGTTTATCTTTTTCAGCAATATATGTCTTATTGACGAGAGTTCGTTCATCCATACCGATGAGTCCACATTCACGTGCAAGACCGATCCTGTGACCTTTTCGGCTTGGGCGTGCTTGGCCACTGCTGGTTCTACTATTTTTGGCCAAAGCTCCACTATTGAGCTCCTGGATAGTCCGGCGGCCAGCCCCATTTTGTCCAACGTCTGGTTTAATATTGATATGAGCTTTTCAGGCTTTGAATTTCTTCTGTCATTTTTCATGTGTGGTATCCCGCGAATAATAATAACAACAAAATTTACATGGAGATCAGTCTTTGTGACCCTTGACTATCCCAATAATTGGATAACGAAAAATGAGAGGAATTTCAAGCGCTGTTGATGGGACCAACTGCGATTGTCAATTTATAAGAGGAGCGAAAAGAAAACTGCAATTTCAGGGGAAATTTTTCGGGGAGCTGTTATTTGCGCGAAAACTGGTGGGCGCGGCGACATATTCCATTACGAAACCAGTTCTGTTTTTAGAATGTAATTGCATGGAAAGTATATGTTTGCTCATCAAGATTATTACGACTCAGGACCTCCTGTTAAAGAATTCATTATTTTGCCAAATATTACGCTATCGCTGCGAGTTTGCTTCGCTAGTTATTGATAATTAAACCATGGATATGGCATGAATCGGAAAAAAGATCCGCCAATTACTATAATAAAAATAGGATTTCAATTATCAGGGCGGATATCTTAAGTAAAAGCCCCGCATGGAACAAACTCGGCGGATAATATCATTTGCGGTCACTTTTTTTGGAGGGAGCGGTCCAGTTTTTAGGATATTCTATCAAACGCCATACCACGCACTTTTTATCCTTATATTCTCCGGGTTTTAAGCTATCCTTTAATTCAGGGGGCCTCCAGGTGAGTTTGTCACGACAATAGGAAGCCATGCTCCTGTGGAGCCTTACCATGAGCCAATAGGAGGACACCCCTGCTCCTGTGGCCACGAACTCGCTTGTGTCCTTGCCTTTGTTCACATAAATCACATTATTGTTAAGCTTTATCTCCTGATCGATACGTTCGCCGGAGGCTGTAAAAAAGGCTATCCTCAATTGACCTTTATTGAATGGGCAGTCACAAGTTACCGAAACCTTCACCTTATTCTCTCCCAGTTCCTCAGCTCTGACGCCAATTATTCCATCTCCGATGGGGGCCTCCACCACCAATGGGGAATTCGGCTGATATTCCCTGGGAGCTGCGGCAGAGGGCGTCTGGGGCTCTTCAATGTTTTCTTCTTCCAAGTCCGCAGGCGTATCAGAAGTGTCGCTTGGTTTGTCTATGTCCAGGTCGGCCGGCAAGGGTGGTGGCGGCGGATCCGGATTAATCCAGTTATTGATCGTCGCGCAGGCGGACAATTGTATGATTAACGTGAATACAAGAAGGGTTACGACAAACTGGAATGATTTTCTACCATCAGTTTTTAGACCATCTTTGGTTTGAATGCCTTTAATTGTAAACAAAACCTTGTCCATTGATTTTATGGCCATTTTGGGGGATTCGCCGTCTCCTTTGAGGGACGATTCATTATCAGAGTAATTCAGAGGCCGTATAAAGGTCGCTACTGAAAGCAGTGCGCCACTAACAGATCTCTTTGCCATGATTCATCCTTAAAACCCCAAAAGTTTAAACTCACTCCCCTAATAATACACAAACACCTCAAAATCACCATAATTCTTATGAGAAATGTAATTACGAAAAAAAAGAAGCTCGTCTCGTGTTTGTAATGGCCCGATAACGTTATTATAATGAGCCCTTATCCAGTTATGGATTTATATTCAATTGTTTGGTTGAATGAAGTGAAATAAATTCTTGAAACATCGCGCACAGTAAATTAACGGAGTCTTGAAAATAGTCTATTCTTAGGTAATTGGCTATTTCGATCTGAACCATGTTGTAATTGTCGCCATAACCTGGATAGTTGGAGATTTGGTCTCCTATGCGGTGGGCTGCAATGGATGGATCACCGAACCATTGTTCATTGAGAAGTATAATTGGGCGCTCGATCTTTTCTTCCATTGAGTCCGCCCATTTATTGGCCAGGTCGTGCATGGTTTTCTCAATCTCCCTGGAACAGCTTTCCCCGAATACCGTTCCTATTTCAAGGTGATTGTCCGGCCTGTCCATCATGCCATGAACACCCACGTGCAGGAATGGTTGTTTAAGCTTGCCGTTCGCGTCCAGCAATTCGGCCTGTTCAAGCATGCTCTTTATAACAGCCCTGTACTCGTCAACTGCCTTGCCGTTCTTTTTGTTCCTGTGTCTGTTAAGGTCCGCGTCAACCCTGGACACAGTGGCTATGATGCAATTACACCCGATTATCCCGGTCACGGCCTCAACTATTTCCTTGGCCATGTACTCGCTTCTGGGCGGATGCGCGTGTATCGCGTCTATGAGGATGTTGTTCGTTTTTGAGGCAAAACAGTACTTCACGTATTTCCCATTCTCGTAATTCATGGATATGGCGCACCCCCTTTATTCGATAAAATGATCCCTCACTGGTGTATTAAAAAAGTAAATAACCCGGATAGGTTGGCCAACAAGCCTAAACAAATCATGAAAAAAGAGGTGTTCGCGGGGTCTCAAGAATTGAAAACTATTGCTCATGTATGTGTGTAAGAAAAATGTTACAATAGCTTTTCTCGTACGGAAAGTCCTATTTTTTTGGCTGACTCGAGAACTTCCTCCTGGCTCTCCACAGTTACGTATTTCATGTCAGAGGCCTTAACATTCGGTCCATACATGAGCTTAAGTCCGCTCATTTCACAATTATCACCCTTACCGCACGATGCGCAGGGCACGTTCCCGTTAACAGTTATCTGGCCGACCAGTTCCATGCGCTCATATGTCTGCAATTCCGCGGCAAGAGCTTTTGAGACCTGCTGCACGTTATTGGGGTCAATTCCTGTGACAATTGTCGCGCAGAGCTTACCTTTGAGCAGATTGTTCACATGCCGTAAAGACCAGAATCTCTCTAATAGGGCCTTTGTAAAGCCGTCGATTTGTCCGTAGGGTATATATGCCCCTATTATCAGGGCGCGGGCTTTCTTAATTTTCTCAGCGAGTGGAGGGAAATCATCCTGGACTTTACAGATGTTGTCTTTTACGCAGCGTTTGCATGCAAAGCAAGGTCTGATGACCGAGTCACTCAATTTGATAAACTCGTATTCCAGGCCGATTGTTTCCATTATTAGTTTTATGAGCCTGTCAGTATTGCTGTTCCTTATTGGGCTACCGGAAATTCCCAATACACGGGTCATTATACTTTACCTCATTCGATTCCACGGGTTATTCTATTGTATAGTTTCGATCAGAACAATTACATAGGGTCAGTAATCATACTATGTGCTATTTCATTATTTTAGTCTTCCCTGATGAGCATGGGAACAGAATCATGGCGACTATTCCCCAAGGCCTTTACGTGGACCTGAACCATCAATACACAAATGACTTCAAAAACAGAGCGCCTGAACATAGCTCAATAATTATTACCGATGGCTTTTGTTCCTGCTCAATGTATCACAAGCCTCAACAGAAATCCAGGATCGATCGATTGGAAAAAAAATACAGGAAAAAAGGCTGGAATGAGCAAAAAATAGAAAGGGCTTTGCGCGATATCTCCCTAACAAGCAATATAGATGAGGGGTTAAGGCCGGATCTCGCTGAATGGGTAGCGGATTTAGCAAAAACAGTATGCCCTGTATACCTATTCGTTCACTGGGATTCTGACAAGATCCCTAAACACCTGGAACCACAACTAATTACTTGTGAAGATCTAAAAGAGTGTCCCAAATTGGTACAAGCTGGGAAGCTCTATTTGTGCTCAGTTGGATAAATCCGCCTTAAGATAAGTTACTGGCTCTACCATATTCAATTCCCAGCTTTTTCATCCTGTTCCTGAGGGTGTTGGGGTTCAAGCCAAGTATAGCTGCTGCGCCATCAGGTCCGTTAGTTTTTAGCAATACCTTTTTGATATTTTTTCATATATAATGGTTGTTTTTCAGTTGGACAGAAATAGAGGTATAAGTTGCCGGCCCAACTCAAGGGGTTCTGCGTAGAATCCTGAATGGAGGAGGACAATGGATTATATGAAATTGACAGCGCCCTGTGGACTGGATTGCTTTAATTGCACTTTTTACCTTGCCCATGAAGACCCGGACGCTATGGCTCAGCTTGAGGAGTGGTCAAAAGAATACAATGTCCCAATTGACAAGATGCTTTGCCGTGGATGCAAGGCCGCTGATGGACAGATACCTTTGCATAAACACCTATTCGGCGCCGAGCACCACTGCGATGCGTACGAGTGTTCCAAAGAAAAGGGAGTGGATTTGTGTTGTGAATGCCAAGAATTCCCGTGCGACCACCTCCATCCGTACGCTGACAGAGCCCAGGAGTTGCCCCATAATATTAAGGTGTTCAACCTCTGCCTGATTAAGAGGATTGGCTTGGAGCAGTGGGCCAAGACCAAGGCCGCGAATGTGCGTAAAACATATTTCAACAAGCCCTGGTCCCTTATGCAAAAATCTGGAGATAAGCGCTAGTCAGGCATATTTCATCGTGCGGAATCGCCTTTATGGGCCGTTATACCAATTCTGTTTAGAAGGTTAAAAGTATATGGGGTCGACCTGCTGCAGTAGCTTTATAGATTTAGGTCAAATAATCCTAATTAGTGATTATAATGAAAACTTCATGAAAAGGAAAAGACATTGAGTGTTACCACAAAAATCGACATTGACGGAACACGGATTAAGGAAGAGATATCAAATTTGTCTAGATTACTGGGAATGATTCCCAATGATTACACGATTACTGTTTCTGATCCAATGACCAACGAGTCCATGGAACTTTCAAAATGGCTGGATCAAACAAGAGATTCATTTCTCCAATTGTCCGTGCTGATTGGTCAAGAATTAAACATCGATATGCAATAGAATTACCACATACACAGCCATTTAACGAAGTAGCTTAATGAGTGGTATTCACATTCCGGCTTGATAATGGAAGCTAATATCATGAGCTAATTGTATAGTTTCACAATTTTTTCCAGATAGTCCACGAAATCCCCATAAACCTTTTCAGTGGTAAAGCAATCTTCAAAAAGTGCGGCAGCGTTATTGGACATCCTCTGCAGCAGATCTCGATCATTGTGGAGTTCCATCAATAAATTCGCCAGGGTTACCGAGTCTCCCTGGGGATAACTGTATCCGCAACCATTCTCAATCAGTAAATCCCTTAGAGCGCCTTTGTCCGGGCTTGATATCACAGGTAAACCGGCGCTGAGATACTCTATGGCTTTATTGTTTATTGTCATTAAAAAATCGAATCTATTGGGTAATGGGTCAAGACCAACATCACAACGACGCATAAGCGTAAAGATTTGAGCCGCGTTGATCCATCCTGGAAACAGTATGTTTTCGTTATTACCAGCTAAATGTTTATATTTTTCCAAGTTGGTCCCAGTTCCTGCGATTATGAGTTTAACGGAAACGCCCCGGTTATCCAGCGCCTTTACCGCCTCAAAGACCGGAGCTAGATCGAACTGAAGGCCCAAGTAACCTACAAAGCACATTCTAAGTGAATCTGAGGTGGTTTTAATCCCATGTTGGTCCCAGAATGATTCGGCTTCCATTAAATCCCTGGAAGCAGGGGGATCATTTGAGTACGCATGGGCAAAGGCCCTGTCCATTTCAGTTCTGACTCGATTCCCCTTGCTCAAGCCCCAATCCACAAATGCCTCGGTGATTCCTGTTATTGCAGTAGCCTCTGTGAAAACCTTACCCGCGCGAGAAAAAAAGGGACGAGCCATTAAACGCCCTAACCATTGCAGCCCTTTGGGTAGCAAGTGTATGAATATATCCGGCCATAGATCGCGAACATCTATTATTACCGGTATTCCATGCCGCTTCCCAAACTCTATGGCCGCCTGACAAAGCTCTATTGGCGGTGCGGAAACGACAATTACGTCAGGGGCGGACTCTAATTCAATGGCATTGGTGAATTTTCGGGCAAGGCGCCAATGATCGTATAAACGCCTTAGTGAAACGTTTTTCGAATAACCGCATGTGCGGAGAAGCTTAAGATCAAGACGATCCCCAAAATTGATATGCGTATCACCAGCCACAATATGCCTTTTGTGAGAGTGATCGAACGCGGATGTCCACCAGCATACATGATGTCCCCTATCAGCCAGTCGCAATGATAAATAACCTGACCTGAGTAACCTGGCCCCCTTTGTTTCCTTAATCGGTATCGGTTCGCCTATGGTGATGATCCA
>CAZFJT010000031.1:0-3208 GCA_964519135.1 uncultured Syntrophales bacterium
AACGCAGGGAAGATCTTGTGGCTCGAAACTCCATCTGCTGCTCTTTAACTCTTCCATCTGTATAAACTATCAGGCCCTTGTCCACGAAAAGATTAGCCACTTCCACAGCCTGATCCAAGAGCCCTCCTGGGTTGTTTCTCAGATCCAGAACCATGCCTTTAATATCGCCCTCGGTTTTGAAATCCTTGATCGCGCTTCGCAAATCTTTGGCTGTGTCCTCCTGGAAATTCACTATCCTCACATATGGTATTCCAGACTCGAGTCTCTGCTTTCTAACTGATTCCACATGGATGGTATCGCGAACTATTGTGAAATCCTTGAATTTTGTAAAGCCCTCTCTCATTATGGTAAGAGTAACTTCTGTGCCGCGTTTGCCGCGCATCTTCTTAACTGCGTCCAACAGGGTGATGTTCTTGGTAGTGTCTCCATCTATCTTAACAATTTTATCACCTTGCTGAAGTCCGGCCCTGAAAGCGGGAGTGTCTTCAATTGGGGAAACAATGGTTAATATGCCGTCTTCCAGTGTGATCTCTATGCCGAGGCCGCTGAATTCTCCCCGTGTTTCCACTTGTAATTCCTTATACATCTCCTCAGTGAGATAAGATGAATAGGGATCCAAAGATTGAAGCATTCCATTGATGGCGCCGTTTATAAGCTCTTTGTCGGTTGTTTCCTTAACATAATTCTTTTTAACTATGCCCATGACCTGGCGGAAGATTCTCAACTGCCGATAGTCCGGAGACTTGGCGTCCGCGCATGAGGCCATAAACCAAGTGGCGAAAAGGCCCGTTACAAGCAGGGCGGGTATGAGTAAAATGGCCGTTGTGGCCCTTCTGGTCAACATGAGCTATCCTCCACTATTGAACGCCTTGTACTATTAGACGAAATATCCAACAGAAGTTTACACCTTTAGCGTCCTTTATAGGCGTATCATGAAAAGACAATCCTCCAGAATTTGGCCGGGGAAAAGCGGCGCTCCTGATATTTTCAGTGTCTTTTCTTGGATTATGGATGCTATCATAACCGCGCACGCATCTCAACATATGTTATTGGGGCAGAAGATAAAGATGAAAAAAAGCGAATTCAAACCTCATCCGTGGCTATTGGCGCCAATATTACCATCCATGGCTGCGGCCGCTATTCTGATCTATTTGGAAATAAATACAGATAAAGGAATATTGTTGGTCATCATCCTCGCGCCATTTTTTTATCTTGGGCTGGAGGTTTTGTTCCGGCGGATAGTGTTGGACGACCAGGGGCTTGTGATTTATAAATTACTTAGAAAATCTGAGCTGGCGTGGCCGGAGGCGCAGTCATTGGACGCTGTTCGCTCAGGGAATAAAATATTCATAATCATACAGACCCACCGGTCCATTCCATTTATCATAAGCAATACCATAAATCGTTTTCCTGAATTGGTTCGAATGATCCTTGACCTTGCCCCTGAGACGGCCATAGACGCTGGAGCAAAGGAGGTTCTCGAGCGGCCGGTTCAAAATAACCGAACCATAGCTCAAGCTTGGATCGCATTCACCGTTATTGTGGGGATTTTGATGTTCAGGCTAATATCAGGTTAGATGACACAGCCGATATACGCGATCCTTGTCTTTCGCCATTGTCTGCTGTACACGGCGTAAAGGGCCCTGTTTATAATTGTCCCATTGATCACAGTGTACAGGTTATTCTTGAAATCCCCTTGACATAATTTCTCTCACTTACTAATTTTGCGTCCCGATTCCGGTCTAAGGAAAAAACTAAGATCCGGGCCCTTATGTTTAGAAGTAGCTTGTTTGAGGCCCATAGAGTGGTGGAGAGCGACCATTGAAAATTACACCCCTGGCAAGCGGCAGTTCAGGAAACTCATTTTTATTGCAATGTAATGGGACTGGTCTGCTCGTTGACGCGGGGCTTTCATGCAAGCGGCTTATAGAGCGATTAGAGTGTATTGGATTCGATTCTGAGAGATTACAGGGAGTCTTGATCTCCCATGGGCATTCTGATCATATAAAAGGCGCGGGTGTTTTGTCCAGGAAGTTCAAGATACCCATATGGATTAATAAAGGCGCGTGGGATGTTTCTCAAAAGTCGTTGGGTAAGCCCAATGGTCTGGCAATATTCGAAACAGGCAGGCCGTTTGAAATAGGTCCCTTTAAGGTTCGACCTTTTTCATTGCCCCATGATTGTAAAGATCCAGTGGGATTCAGGATCACCACCAGGAATGTCTCAGTGGGTATAGCCACTGACATGGGTGTGGCCACGTCTCTTACAATAAACGCTTTGTCGGGTGTTCATGCGCTGATCATGGAAAGTAACCATGATCCAAAGATGCTAATGGAAGGGCCATATCCCTGGGAGTTGAAGCAAAGGGTGGGTAGCCGCCTCGGCCACCTTTCAAATCAGCAAAGCGCAAAGATACTTGCCAGGCTCGTGTCCGATGAGCTGAAAGCAGTGATTCTGGCCCATCTGTCAGAGACCAACAACACTAAAGACCTTGCCCTGAAATCAGCCCAAAAAGCCCTAAAACCATTCCTGGAAAATCACGGCGCCCTCATATGCGCTGATCAGTGGGAAGTCGGCCCTACTGTGGAGTTATAGGGGAATCATCTGAATCTGAACTACTCCATCCTTAGAATTAGAGCCTGGGCGTTCTCATTTCCCTGTTCAGCGGATTTCTTGAGCCACTTGATCGCTTTATCAAAATCCGCAGGAACTCCTATTCCATTTGCGTACATTATCGAGACCTGATACTGGGCGCTGTCCTGTCCCTTTTCCGCAGCTTTTAAAAACCAGTGGAACGCTTTTTTTAGGTCTTTTGGCCGTCCTGTTTTAGTGAAATACGCTGTGGCAAGATTATACATACCCAAGGGCAGGCCCTTATCAGCAGCCTTCTGGTAATAGTCTGCGGCAATTTTGGAGTCTTTTGGGACTCCGGTTCCTTGGTGATACGCTCCGCCCAGACGGTTTTGCGCCTCAGGATAACCTTGTTCCGCTGCCTTTTTGATATATTCCAGCCCCATTTCGAAGTCTTTCCCATTTTCCCGGTCATCCAGCAACAATATTCCCAACTCATATTGGGCCTCTGGAAGCCCCTGATCCGCAGATTTAGTCAACCAACGCACGGCTTCGTCCCTGTTCTTTGGCGTTCCTTCTCCCAATAGTAAAGCTATGGCCAATTTATACTGAGCCTCGGCCATTCCAATATCAGCGG
>CAZFJT010000031.1:3218-6661 GCA_964519135.1 uncultured Syntrophales bacterium
TATCAGCGGCCATTCTGAACCAATTCACCGCGGCTTCCCTATTTTCAGGAACACCTTGTCCAAGCCAGTACGCCACCCCGAGCCTGTATTGCGCCACAGGGATTCCAGCAGCCGCGCCCCTTAAAAGGTCTCCGATTGTGTCGGCTTCAACTACGCACAGTCCAGGGCCGACAAAGCTCGCGAAAACTATAATAGTAAACATGAAATAAGTGAGTTTTAATTTAGGCATTTTGCCAATGAGTGTTCTGCAGATTTGATTTGAGTTTCAATTATTGGAAATCACAAAGGGACCATACCATGACTTGGCATATCAGCGCAGAAAAAATCAAAAAAGAACTGATCTTATTATCCAGACGCCAGCCATTTAGCATAACTAATAATATAATCCAAAAGCGAACTTCCTAAAATCTTGTGATATTACAAGACTTCAAACTTTGGATGTGTTACCCTCAAAGCGCTAATCTTGGGGAAAAAGGCCAACTCTCGTTTTTAATGTTCCTGGATCAATAGCTTCCCAAGGCGTTTCATGTCATCTTGCTCCAGCTTTATACACTTGTGGGGAGTACACAGAAAAAGGTTAGGAGGTTTGCAATAGGTTTCAGCAAACTGTTCGCCCTGGTCATCTGTCAGTCGGCAAATAATCAGATGGCAAACGTCCCCGGAATCGCTTTTTGTATATTCAATATCGTAAGCTTCTTCTCCAAATTCTGCGCTCAAATCTCTTGTATCGATGACCCAAAACAAAAAAGGTATCTTCTGATAAACTGTTTGATACCAAGTTCTTATATGGGCGCAGACGTCCCCGGACTCTTCACGGATGCAGTCCAGCTCCACCACTGAGATGCTATTCCGGTAGTTGTTGAAGCACGATCTAAAGTGAAATCGCTTTTTACTTTTACTGTAGCGTCTGGCGGCAAGAATTCGCACGACCTGCATGGGATAACCTTAATTATATCCAGAGAATATAGATGTTTTATAGCTTCGAGAGAGTCAATTGTTTTTTTACGCGCCAACCTGGTGAATACTAACCCTATGCCCTTCTCGTGTGTTACTGTGCAAGTCAGATCAGGATGAATCGCAATATCAATAACATCTTCGCCTTTTACAAAAGTTAGGGTTATGCCGCCATCCGTTTCCGGCACAGCTTCAGTAATAAAGCCCAATTTTCGGCCTATATAGTGAATTTCAAGCGCCTCATCTATAATATTGGATGCTATGGAGTCTCCTCTTCCGAACTCCCACCCCCGTTCCAGATATCTAAATGAAATAATTTCCTCTATGGTTTCATCTATGGATGGCGAAATATAGAACTGGAGTATATAATTATCATTCATGATTCTGATCTCCTGATTCCATCAGTTTATGGACTTGTTCCTGTGATAGAATCTCCTGTGATGTACGTTTCTCTATATTGGTGATAAGTTCCTGGAGATGTAGTAAGAGGGTCTTGGCTGTATTGAACGACATGTATTGAACTTCTGTAGGTTGTCCCCCTAATAAATGGACTAGAAAAACATCACTGGCGCTTTGACCTACATGAAAACCGTTCGTGTAACGCCTTGGAAGGGTGGGATCGTTCAAAGCTCCACCGATCGTCTTTTGAATTCGTTGCGCCTCTTCTGGTGTGGGCTCTGCCATCATGAATCTCCTGCTGATTAAAACTTCTAATTTCACCAAACCATTGCTTCAATGTCAACTTGCGGTTAGCTTTATGCTATAACTCAAAATACGTTGTAATATAAAGCGTAGCATGTCCCAAAGTAAGGGTCAATAATAACCCATATGGACAATATTTCCAACTGGTCAATATGTTTTGCAAAAAAATGGATCTATTCACTCTTCTGGGGGCCCGGTGTAGGCCGAACCGGGCGACGTGAATCCGATGAGCGAAGTTTCCTGAGCCTGCGAATAAAAAGCAGCGAATAGGATCTCTCGCCAACAGGCGCTCGGCCGCCTGTCCCTGAGAGCCATAGCTAAACAATGACTACTCGAGATGACCTTTATTCTTTACATATGTTATGCGCTTGGGAATCAAAGCCGCAGTTAAGTAAGTCCATACCCCATTACGGCGTAGGTAGCCTGTGCCCCTGGAATGTTCAAGGAATAGCGCATTTGTCCGTATTTTTTGTTTGTCTTGGTTCCATGTGATATTTTGAGTTATAGAAGATCAACGGGTTTGACGGAATATGGTCTTGTCCACATAATTATACTTAGGGTAAAAATGCTGTTCAGTGTTTCGGGAATTTTAAAAAATGTTCTTTTCAAAATTCATAATTAAGCCGTCCTTATACTTGACGATCGGAATAATCTTCCTGATTTCCACATTAGTTTTATGGAAAACCGGCGAACTGGAAATGATCAAACAGGTTGAAACACTTAAACCTGTGGACCCGATTCCCAAAGTCATAAAATTGCGGAATGAGGGTAAAATATGCGAGGCCCTGGATTACATTGAGCTGTTCAGGAACAACGATAGAGTAAGATCCAACCTGAAACTTGAAAGCCTTTACAACGAACTGCTAAAAACTAGAGAATCTTATTATTTCAGAACCGGCCAAATATTCAAAGGGGCTGTCTCGGGCTCTGGGGCATGCGCAGAGGCAGCGGTGTCCGCTGTTGTTACGGACTTTTTGATCATTGGTGATGTCAGGGATCTTGTGATTGAGGAAGCCAAGCGTTTCAGGGGTGAGGACACGGACGAGTTTATAGAGGCTCTGGCCGGCATGGGGATTGTTCTCTCGGCCGCTACGTACGCAAGCGGAGGGGGCGCAGCGCCTGTAAAAGGATCTTTGTCCGCCCTTAAAATAGCCAAAAGGATGGGGAAGCTGAGCAAGCCCATGCAGAAAAGCCTTATTAAAGCGTTCAAACAGGTCAAGAGGACCAAGAGCCTCAGAAAGCTCTCCAGGATGTCCAGGAGCCTGTATAACTTGGCGTCCACTCCAAATGTGAGACGGAATTTGCTCTACATATTGAGCAAAAGTGACGATATAAAAGATATTACCCGTATTGAGCGTGCGGCAAAAGTTTATGGAAAGAATACAGTTAAGTTCATGAAGCTGGGTGGAGACGAATCAATAGACATTGCCCGCAAGTTTGCAAAAAACAGGGATTTGACAAAGGCCATGAACAGGGCTGTTCAGTACGGAGAGGATGGAACGAGGATACTCAGGAAGACCGGTCCCACAAAATTTCTCACATATCTCAGGATAGCAAAGTATGGGGAGAGGGCAATAAGAACCACATATCAGGGCAGGCTCAACTTCGCTCTTCTAAAGGTGGCTGAATATGTTCCAAAGTCCGCATTGATGGTAACCAGTTTTGCCAGTGGATTGTTCCTGCTCTTTATACCCGCGGCGATTTTATTGAAAATTGGTCTGCTGCCCAGAACCAGGTTCAAAAAGGCTTAGGGACGGCTCTGTGACTATAATATTGGAAAAAATTAA
>CAZFJT010000031.1:6671-12090 GCA_964519135.1 uncultured Syntrophales bacterium
TACCACTTGGCTAAGCCGCCCTATATATTGTCATAGATTAGATCATATCTGGGCGCGTTGTCAAGGTTAACAAGCCATGGGTATTGGGTCACTTTGCTTCTCAACCACCGCCCATTTGGGAAAATGAGCGCTCTGGGTCTTGAAGTAGTTGTGCTACCCCGTATGGTTGCTGATCCGGCGTGACCTTCCCAAGCATTTAACTGGCGTTGGCCTAGGGATCTAGGTCGATGACCAGGACGCGCTTATCGAGGAGTGCAAGACCGTGCGCCAAGTTGACCGCTGTGCAGGATTTGCCAACACCACCTTTGTGGTTACTGAGTGATATCACAGGCATATTATAACCTCTGCTGACTCGGTGGGACTGAGGCGGGTCAGTAACCATGCTCGGTCTGACTGAGGCAGATTTATCCCGTGCTTACGTGGGAAAGTCAAGGAAATTCGAATTGCTCTGTCCGCTCACTCAGTATCGTAGCCACACGTTGGTAACCAACCCGCGGCTCGACCGGTCGAACATTCCTGATTTTCTCTTGTCTGATCGAGTGTAGTAGACTATCGTTGAGAATGACTATGGCGCTCATGAAATGGAAAGGAGGGCCAAAATGCACGAACTTGTGAAAGAGATCTACGGTGGCGAACCCTACGAATACTATCCGATGGGAAACTACGTTGTGAAGGCTGTAGGTGTCTGTGGAGGCCGACCTACCTTCAAGTACACACGGATAGAAGTTGCGGGAATCCTGGATCGAATCAATGACGGAGAAGACATCAACGAGGTGGTGGAAGGTTATGGAGGGAAGGTACCAATCCAGGCAATTCACGAAGCACTGGATATGGCCAAGGACTCTTCCCTTTCAAGTGTTGCGTGATCCTGTGGTAGCGCCGTGATCGTACTTGATGAGCAGTTACAAGGGCAAGATCTCGACATTAAGATTGCCGAATGGTACCGAGGCGCGGTCACCCTCATATGCGATTTACGGCCAGGAACGATTATCAAGGACGACGTTATTCCTCAACTTCTTCGCAAGGAACGGGAACCCACCTTCGTGACGATCAACACTGTGGACTTCTGGCAGAAGGCCCCTGCCGACAGAAAATACTGTATAGTCTGTTTTGCCATCAGAGATACCGAAGTTTCCTCGATCCCCAATCTTCTAAGACAACTACTCAACCGTGAAGGTCTTCGAAAAAAGCGGGAGCGCTCCGGTCATGTGTTTCGAATGACCCTTGACGGGAGAGTTCGTTATTATAGGGAGAACGATCAGCAAAAGCGTGAATTTACGTTGTGAATTTCCAGCCGCCCTTGGTAGTAGGTTTAGGGATCGATTGTTGGACCGCACCCGGCCATTCCCGGCAGATTGGTTCTTACTCCGCCCTTAATTACGATGAGAATGATCAAACTGACCCACGACCAAGCCATGGGGCCTAATCCCTCATCTCTGAACGTTTGGACTTGTTCTTAATCGGATCGAGTTTTATTTTCCTTGATATCTGTGGCCGCTACTTTTAATCTTCCTTTGTTAACAATCGCGAACCAATAGATTATCCTGGTAGTAAGTGAAAAATATAAACTCAGCGCGACGTTTAAGCTGACGTTGATCCTTATTCACCCATATGGACGGCTAATACGTCTTTGCCCTAAGGAGGTAACAATGAAGAGATTATCAGCCATTATTGCAATTTCCGTTTTCTTAATAACCATTATAGCGGTCCCTGTTTTTGCCGCGGATAAGATCAAGGCGAAATTCGGCCATGTCGCGCCTCCGTTCCATGGACAATCAAAAGGCGCGGACGCTTTTGCAGCATATGTTAAGGAAAAAACAGACGGCGCGATAGAGATCGAGACATTCCCATTCGGGCAACTGGGAAGTGAGACATCAATGGCCGAGCAAGTACAATCAGGAACCTTGGAGATCGCCTCAATCACCACCGCTGTTCTGCAAAACTTTGCCCCTCAAGTGGCAGTGGTGGACCTCCCCTTTGTCTTTCCTGACAGGAAAACCGCGTATTCGGCGCTGGACGATCCAGAGGTTCAAGAGAAGATATTCAGCGCGCTTGAACCAAAAGGTTTTGTCGCAGTGGGCTGGACAGAGAATGAGTTCAGGGATATTACCAATTCCGTGAGACCCATTAAAAAGCCTGAAGATTTAAAAGGTATCAAGATCCGAGTTATGAAAAGCCCCATATATATAGATACCTTCAAGGAATTGGGCGCGAGTGTCACTGACCTACCATTCCCCCAGATTTATAGCGCATTACAGAACAAGACCATAGACGCTCAAGAAAATCCACTTCTTACATCTATTCTAATCAAAGCCACAGAAGTAAACAAATACGCTACAAAGACGGGTCATATTCTTACTGAATGCATAATCATAGTGAACAAGGACTTCTGGGAAAAACTCACTGACGAGCAGAAGAAAATCTTTAGAGAGGCCGGTAAAGAGGCGATTAAGGTGAACAGGGAAGTCAACGCCCAGTTGATGAAGAAATTGCCCAAGTCAGGTCTGTCCATAGAAGAATATTGTAAAAAGAACAATGTGGAGGTCGTAGAACTTACCAATGACCAGAGGGCTGAGTTCAAAAACGCGATGAAGAAGGTATGGGATAAGTACAGGCCAATAGTGGGAGAAGACCTGTTCGACTTCTTTATCGCCAAGGTCAAGGAGCATGGTGGTAAGTAGTCTTGATTTTTTTAATTTTTGAAAATTAAAGGGGGCGCGTTAAATATAGGCGCTCCCTTGATTCCAGTTTGAGGGCCAACCAAACGCACGCATGAAACGAATCCTGAAAATCTTAAACTCATTGGAAGAGTGGACCCTGGTGATAATGCTCCTTGGGCTGGCGTTTCTAACATTTATCCAGGTTGTTTCCAGGTATTTGTTTCACTATAGTTTCACATGGATGGATGAACTGGCCCGTTACCTGGGTGTTTTCATCGCTTTTCTGGGAGCGTCCCTGGGAGTGAAATACGGCGGGCATTTTTCCATGGACCTTATTTATGAGCGAGTATCCAATGATCGTTTCAGGCATGGCGCAAAGGTTTTGGTTGGGCTGATTTCAGCCATGGTTTTCTTTGTGGTGGCTGTTTATGGGTGGGAACAGGCCATGAAACTGCGGCAGTATGGAGTGACGACTTCAGCCTTACGTTTGCCCAAATATTGGGCCTATTTACCCATACCTTTCTTTTCTGTTTTCATTGGCCTGAGATTCCTGAATCTATCCGCTGAACATTTCAAGGCCTTTTTAGCAAATGAGCCTTTTGGGAAGTCCCAGGAGCAAGAGGAATGATCCCGACGATTATCATATGCTTTGTGTTCCTCTTAATTATCGGCGTTCCCATAGCCGTGCTTATGATTACCACAACAGCGGTGGCTCTTACGGCCCATACTTCCACATCACTTCTGGTCTTACCTCAGCAGCTTTTTAACGCGTTGGATAATTTCATATTACTGGCCATTCCATTCTTCATAATAGCCGGAAGTCTCATGACAGAAGGGGCTATGGCCAAGAGATTAATAGAAGTGGTGAATTGCGTTGTGGGGCGCTTTCCGGGCGGTTTGGCGATTGCAACCACAATTGCGTGCATCTTCTTTGCCGCGTTATCAGGCTCCAGTCCGGCCACAGTGGTAGCCATAGGTTCAATAATGATTCCCGCGCTTGTTAAATCAGGTTATGATGAACGCTTTTCCATAGGATTGGTAACATCCGCGGGTTCCCTGGGAATAGTCATTCCTCCCTCAATTCCCATGATTCTTTATTGCCTGGTCATGAACGTGTCGGTCGCGGAGCTGTTCATGGCCGGCATTGGTCCTGGGTTGCTTATAGGGACAGTTTTCATAGGTTATACGGTTGTTTTGGCGTACAAAAACCAGTGGTATGTGTACGAACCCAAGACCTGGAGCGAGATATTCACTATTTTTTACAATGGGGTGTGGGGTTTGGCTCTGCCGATCATCGTGCTTGGAGGAATCTATTCCGGGCTTTTCACCCCTACTGAGGCTGCGGCTGTAAGCGTTGTATACGCGCTGTTCGTGGAACTGGTCATATATAGGGAAATAAAAATAACTCAGATTCCCGCGGTTTGCAAACAAGCGGCCATACTATCGAGCTGCCTTTTGTTCATTCTGGCTTGCGCTATGACTATGATATGGCTGTTGACCTCCCAGAGGATCCCCCATCAGGTGGCTGATATTATCACCGCGCATGTGCATTCAGGGTGGGTCTTTCTGCTGCTGGTTAATGTGATGTTCCTCATAATGGGGACTGTAATGGAGAATGTCTCGGCTATGTTGATACTTTCTCCACTTTTCATGGAAACCTTGAACAGGTTTGACATAGATTATATCCATTATGGGATCATCATGGTCCTGGTCATAGAGTTCGGATTTCTAACACCACCTTTTGGGCTCAACCTGTTTGTATCAATGGGGCTTACAAACAAAAGCCTCATGGAGATTTCCAGAGGAGTTCTCCCATTCCTGTTGCTTTTACTTGCCTGCCTTATGATAGTGACTTTTGTTCCGGCAATCTCATTATACCTTCCGGAACTATTGTTAAGGCGCTGATCATTAGGCGGTGAACTCTTACAACAAACCTATATATTATCGTTTTTTGGATGATGGGGTCATGGATCGGCCTGATGCGGCCTCCATGGATTTGGTCAGAAAATTCAGCAATAGAAAAACTGTAACAAATGTGACCACAATCGGTATTTGTAGTACAAAGATCCCTAATAGAGCTGTCATTGTTGATACAACCCCTTGGGATGAGAAGAATAAGAGCGCTATTATGGTGAGAACAAAAAATAGAATATACGCGCCTATTGACGCGAAGCCCATAATTTTTAGCTGCTTTGCCTGTGGGGCCAACTCATTTGTACTATCAGGTTTTGGAGGACCGTTCTCGCTGTCAGGCTTTGCGCCTCTTGCGGTTGTGGCCGACCTGGACAAGCCGGTTCTGGCGCCCCTTGACCCCCTTGTCTTCATGGGCTTTTTGGGTTTGTCCCGGTCTCCGTAGTCGGGGGTTTTCATGTATTCAGGCGCTGCAAATCCGCACTTTGGGCATGTCTGAAATTCGCTATGCTCAATATTGCCGCAGGCCGGGCATATGAAAAGGCCTAACTCAACGGTCTTCTCCAGTAGCGGCGCCCTGGAATCCAAATCCTCCCTGGTCACAACTCCTGCTTTGAGCATTTTCTTGAAAAGGCTCTGAAGACCTTCTGACGAAAGGTTGTACTTACTCATCAAAGCGGGATCGTCAAGGCCCGCCCTTAGGTCCGCAAGAATTTCCGTTGCTGTAATCTTTCTCTTTGCCACTGACGCCCCCTGGATATTTTTACAATACCATATTGCGGGCTGTTTTCAAGCGCTCTAAAATGATTTGCCCATATTCGGGAATCAAAAAGCAAGTGGATCAAGAA
>CAZFJT010000032.1:0-12020 GCA_964519135.1 uncultured Syntrophales bacterium
CAGCTTGGTGGCGTTTTGAACTTTCAGATTAAGGTTCACAGGTCGGGGATTGGTCTGGGCCTTTCTGCTGAAAGTCAGGAGCTGTTTTACCAGCTCGCCTGCTTTATCCGCTGCATTTAATACTGCAAGCAGATCCGCGTAATCCTCATCTTCTGAAGTCTTATCAGCCATGAGCATTTCAGAGTAACCCAGGATTACCGTGAGAAGATTATTGAAATCATGGGCCACACCACCGGCCAATGTGCCGATGGATTCCATTTTCTGGGCCTGTCTAAGCTGGTCCTCGAGCTCCAATGATTCAGTTATGTCTCTAATTATACTGAGATATCCTATTATTGCGCCCTTGTTGTCCCTCCAGACCGCGGAGCTCACAAGGCAGCGCTTTTCCCGGCCGTCCCTTTGTTTCATTAAAATTGGATGATCCTTAACGAATCCCTTTGATTCCAACTCCTCACGAAACTCTTTCCTGTCGGCGATGTTTACATAGAAATCCTTGATATTCGCGCCTATTAGCTCTTCATTTGGAACATTGAATAATATTGCCGTGGCCGGGTTTGCGGTAATGATTCTTCCCTCTGGATGGACTATCAAGACGGAATCAGTGGATCTTTCGAATAGAATGCGATATCTTTCCTCGCTCTGAGCCAGCCTGGTTTCCATCTCCCTTCTTTGGGTGATATCCTCTCCTGAGCACACAATCCCGGCTATTGATTGATCCTCGGTCTTCAGGATCGCGTTGTGCCACAATATGAGCCTTCTTTCTCCAACTTTTGTGAGCATTTGATGTTCAATATATTCGTATTGCCTCACATTCCCTTTTCGTAACTCATTAAACGCCCTATCCATGGATGCTTTGTCATCTTCTGTGGCTGCCATTGAAAACCAGTCCCTGCCCAGCAATTCTTCCTCTATATAACCTAAGACCTCACATGTTTTTTCATTAACTCTTATAATGACGCCATTCTGATCAAGGACCACGAACATTACCCCTGCCACCTTCAGGTACTTCTCTGTTTTGTCTTTTTCCTCTTGAATGGCCTTTTCATACCTCTGGCGCTCGGTAATATCCCTGAGCATCACCACATGGGCCGGTTCGCTGAACCAATCAGTGGCAGCGGCCCTCATCTCCACATTCCGTAATGTTCCGTCAGGTCTTATTACATTAATTGTAGAACCTTTAGGGCTCACAGACGGCGCCCCAAAAGGTATTGCCCTGAGCTGTTCCATATCCAGACCCAGCAATTCAATTGCTGAATCATTGGCGTATAGAACCTTGTCACTGAGACTAATGACGAGTATGCCGTCCGCGCTTCGTTCAACAATACTGGAAAAGCTTTTCCTGCTTTGGTTCAGGGCTTCCAAGGCCTGTTTTCTCTCTGAAATGTCGGTATGCGCGCCTATCATCCTCACAGGCTCGCTATTATCGTCACGATCGACTATCTTTCCCCTGGAGAGAATCCATATGAAATCTTCTGATTGAGTTTTCATACGGAATTCAACTTCGTAGTTTTCCCTTTTCCCTGATATATATTCTTCCAAGGCCTGTATTGTTTGAGCCAGGTCTTCAGGGTGAATCATTTCCTTCCAGCCATCAAATCCTTGTGGAAACTCATCTTCGTTATATCCCAGCATTGAGAAGAATCTGTTATTGCGATAGACTTCCCCTGTGATCATGTTCCAGTCCCAGAGTCCGTCATTTACCGCCTCCATTGCCAATCTGAATCTTTCCTCAGCCTTTTTGCTCTCAGTTAAGTCCCTGACCACACTCACTATTCCAAGGATTTCCCCTTTATCATTGATCAATTGTGTTACAGTATGATGACTTGGAAATATCTCACTGTTCTTTCTTTTCATCTCAAAGGGAAATTCAGCGTATTCTTGAAAATTAAAGGCTTCGGCCACTTTTTCCCCAAAGCCGTCATAGTGGTCTTTGTCAACATGCAGATCAAATGTGGATTTACCGATGATCTCATCCTTTGAATATCCGAACATCTTTTCGGTCATTGGATTAAGATCTTGTACTATTCTATCCAGGCTTGTTATGAGAACGGCTTCCTGAAGAGACTCAAATGTTTTGCGCAGCCATAATTCACTTTTTCTTAAATCCTCGATAGCTTGCCTGTGTCGGGTTATGTCAAGGGACGCGCCGAAAACACTCAATGCATTGCCGGCTTCATCCTTTTCCACAGAAGCGTACGCTTGAACTATTCGTTCCGCCCCATCTGAAGATCTGATTATTCTATGACTCACTTCATAGGGGATTCCCTTATCAATGGTTTCCTTTATCGTCTTTATAACTTCATCGCGATCATCAGGATGGACCAGGGGTATGATATCGTCAACAGAGGGATTTGGATCATCATAGCCATGGATATTGAGCCACTCATTTGAAAGATCCAGTTTTTCATTTACAAGATCGTATTCCCACGCGCCCACTCCGGCAAGCTTTTCAGCTTGTTCCAACAATCTGCTTTTTCTGATCAGATTTTCCTGAACAAGTTTATGCTCGCTAATATCCCTGCAAGTATAGAGGATCGAACCACCTTTTATCTGCACGGCTTTCACTGTTATCAGCAAGGTATGTGCTTGACCATATTTATCTTCGGCAACAAATTCAATGTTCTCTATGTGGCCTTTTTCCTTAAGGTCTTCAAGTTCAAACAATTTTGAGGGAATAAGCTTATTGATGTTTCCAAAAGATTCCACTTCCTCTTTGGAAAAACCGAAGATCAGGTTCGTGTTGGGACACACATATGTGAACTCTCCATTATCGTTTGTTATCAACACTGTGTCGGAAATATTTGATAATGTTAGTCTGTGAAGTTCCTCACTCTCTTTTATTTTCATATCAGCCGCGTGTTTATATAGGGCTGCTTCTATAATGTTTTTTAGCTCCAGCAATCTTACCGGTTTGCTCAAGTACCCGTAAGGCTCTGTTATTTTAGCTCTTTCAAAGATATCTTGCTCCGAATACGCAGTTAAATAGACTATGGGCACGTCCAGGAGTGATTTAATTTGACGAGCCGCTTCAATCCCATCAATATCGCCTCTGAGATTGATGTCCATTATAATGAGGTCAGGAGGAGATTGCTCCACGAGCTGGAATGCGTCTTCAGCGCAAACTACGGGCTTTAAGGTTTCATAGCCCAAGTTTTGCAGATTGCGAGCCAGATCTTTTGCGATTACAAGCTCATCTTCAACTATCAGGATTGTGGGCATTGCCATGTAACCCCGTTGGCTTACAGGAATTCGATTTTTAAAAGGCAGGCTCGAATTGATTATTTAGTCCATGAACTGAGCAAATGATTCAAACAATTTTACACATATTAACACAAACTATTAAATATAAAATTGATTTTTCTATAGTGTAATGTTATCCGATTAAATTCACAATCAATATTGTCAAGTAAGTATTCTGCGACTTTTCTGACAAACTACTATTTCCCTCCTCTGTAAAGGAATAACGCCCTTGGGCGAGCTAGTGATAGAATGCGAGTTAAAAATGGCTTCAATCCTTATTATAGAAGATGAGAAATTACTAGCCACAGCCCTAAAAATGGCGCTCTGTTCAGTGGGCCATGAGATAATGGAAATCTGCGATACAGGCGAAGAAGCTGTGTTGGTGGCTCAACGCCGCGCCCCCAATTACTGAGGAGTTAGCTTATAATCGAGCTTTTTTTATGTGACCTTCTCATTTATGGGCCAAAAAAAACGGGCGCCCTTATGGCCATAATAAGGATCTATTTTGGGGTCCAAACATCCACGAGTTCGTAATTGCCTCTCTTTATGGCCACTACGTCAACAGGAGTCACAGGAACACGGCCAGGCCTGGAAAAGGATTTATCTCCAGTCACAGCTTGAAACGATTTTGTTTCGCCCAGAGCTTTGGCCAAAGCCTTGCCGTCCAAGGCGCCGGCCCGTTCCATTGCGTCAGCCAAAAGGTTAACAGCGTCAAACCCCAATGCTGCAAAGGAGTTCTCCGGCGCCTCTCCGTATTCTTTTCTATAAGCGTCCACAAAATTCTTTACCACTGGAATCTCTGATTGCAAAAAAGCGTGGGTTACAAAGTAAACTTCATTTGTAATTTCAGGATCAGGTAAAAGCTCTTTTAAATCGCAGTCAAAACCGTCTCCACTCAAGATAGGGAGCTTCATTCCTGCTTTGCGCAATTGTTCTATGGTAGGTTTTGCGTTCATGGGGTTACCGGATATGAATATGGCCTCAGGCTTGGGGCTTGCTCCCTGAAGCTTTTCGATCATGTCAGAGAAATCTTTTTTATCACCCTTAAAGGATTCTTCAACAACTATCTTACCCCCTAGAGACACGTAACGCTCTTTGAAGTATTTTCCCAACAGTCTGGTAAACTCTGTGGATTTATTTATCCAAAGAGCCGCATTCTTGGCTTGGAGTTTATTGTAAGCATAGTCAGCCACTGCGTAGGCTTGATCATTGTCTCCCCACGGGAGCATAAACATGAAGTTTCCGATCTTCTTGGGCAATGACGGATCTGTCGCGCCTGAAGTGAGGAATGGAATACCATGTTTTTGAAATATCGGCGCTGAGGAAAGAACAGCGTCACTGTCCCCATAGCCGAGCCCTGCGACCACAGGTATGGCCACAAGCTTTTCAGCGGCTTTTTTAGGCGCCTTTGGATCTGTTTTTGTGTCAATTACCACGAGGTCTATTTTTCTTCCTCCTAGTATGCCGCCGTTTTCATTCAATATCTTCACTGCAAGCTCGGAACCCCGGCAGGATGGGCCGTCAATGGCCGACATGCCGCCTGTGAGGTTATATAAAGCGCCGATCTTTATAGGATCCCCTTGGGCTACGCAAACTGTGGGGATTAACAAAAGAATAGCTATCAGGTGTAAATACGAGAATAGTCTCATTTGGAGCTCCATTTCAGGTGGAATAATGGGCGTAAAAGCCATTTATTAATGACACGCTATGATGTATCTATTGGGAGAGTTTCAAAAAATCGATTATAAGAATCTATATTGATTGAATCAAATTCATTCCGATCCGTTTTCTAATTATTTTAAATAATAACCACAGCCGAAATATGCGTCCTCTCCAGGGACCCTCATTATAAATGTCTTTTTTGGGCTGGGCTTTTCTTCGCCGGGTTTTGGCCAGGAGTATTCCACCCATCCGGACCCTTTGTTTTTAGCAATGTCCGCCATTTGCTTATTAAAGTCAGCAGTGGCCTTTGTGCCAAGCTTTGCTTTGTTAAATGGAGATCCAGCCGCTAGCCTCATATTTTCCAATGACATTGCGAAGATATAAAGATCACCTTGCACAAAAGGTCCCTTGAGGTCGTTGATCATATCCAAAGATTCTTTTAATCCCTTTTCTTTTGCTGTGGCCACGGCCTTTTTCACTAAGGTCTTTGCCTTATCCGCCTGAGTTTGGGCCTTATCCTGGGCAAGACATGCGCTGGAAGCGAAAACTAACATAAGTAAAGAAACAAATAATATTAAGGCTTTTCTCATTGTAAACTCCTCTAACCAACAGATATTTTCTAAACCAATTGAACTAAAGCTTTATTCTCGTGCGATCGATTATTTCCTTTTTAGCTGAATCAGGTAGATGATCAAAATAAGCGCAATACCCGGCGACCCTGACGATCAGGTCCGGATATTTTCCAGGATTTGATCTAGCGTCCTCCAGAGTTTCAGGGTCGACCACATTCAGTTGAAGCTCCATTCCTCCCCTGTCCATGTACCCTCTGGTAAGGGCGCTGAGAATATTTACTCCTTTTGCGCCGGCTACCATAACCGGATCAAAGCGAAGATTCAGGGCATAACCATTTGGCGATAAACTGGAATCAACACTGGAAACCGAATTCAGAAGAGCGGTGGGCCCTTGTTTGTCGCAACCATTGGCGGGCCCAAGACTGGAAGCCAAGGGTTCCTGGGCCTTTCTTCCGCTGGGCAAGGCCCAGACCGATTGACCGAATGCTATATGGCAGGTGGTTGAGTAGAATCCAGGCACGTACCTTCCATTTCTCGTATTATTTTGTTTCACCATCGCTGAATGGAAGCTTTTGACTATCATATCCGCGAACTTGTCCGGCAGTGGATGATCATTACCGTACTTTGGAGCGCTCAGCAAACGGGCCCTCAATTTTTCGTGAGACTTGAAATTGGCTTTTATAGCCTCTATCACCTCTGTAATTGTATGGGTCTTTGCTTTAAACACAATGGTTTCCAATGCTGCCAATGAATCAGCCACATCAGCTACTCCCACCCCCTGAACACCGCTTGCGTTATATTGTGCGCCTCCTGCCGTTACATCCAGGCCTGATTCAATGCATCCGTCAATCAGCATGGATGTGAATGGTGTGGGGTGATAATCACGATTGGCCTTTTCCATGGACTTCAGGTCCACTATCATCCTGCCGAGGTTATGCTCCATTTGGGTTCTAAAGGCTTCAAACACATCATCAATGGACTTGAATGATTCAGGCGCAGGAGTGGGTTTGCCTATCCTTTTGCCTCCTCTGAAGCGTCTACCCTGGTTCAGCGCAAACTCCAGGCAAACCCCAAGATTCATGAGCCCAGCGTCTGTTGAAAAGAAACTCTTTCCAGGCAGACTCAATTCCACGCAACCAACCACTCCGTAATCCCTCGCGTCTTCCAATGAGAATCCATGGGTCACGAGAGCGTCTATGGAAGCCTTGTCACCAAAAACAGCAGGCATTCCTTTGCCTTGTCTGGCCACATCCATAACTCTATTCACATACGAGTCCGATGATTCCGAATTGACTCTGGCCAGGAAGTTGGGTTCTTTAAGGCCCGCCTCTTCAATCACATCCAGGAAAAGATAAGTCAGGTCATTAACAGCGTCATTGCCCTGTCTATCAACCCCTCCAAGGGTGATGGCCTGCACAACGAGCAGACCACCATGATATTCACTGGTCCGCTTTGAAAGGAGGTACAGATGTTCGTCCCCTTTTGCGCAGAAGCTCAGGAGCAACTCTTTAGCGCTATTATAGTCGAGCCTGCCCTCAGTAATGTCCCTTTTATAATACGGATATAGATACTGATCCATTCTTCCGAATGAGACAGCGGAATTAAGACCTTCAAGGTTCACGGCCAGATGTGTAAGCCACACTGATTGGAGGGCTTCGTGTAATGTTTCAGCCGGCTCAAGGGGCACTTTTCGGCAAATACGGCCAATTTCCTGAAGCTCGGCCTTTCTCGCTGGATCAGGCGTATTCTTAGCCATATGTTCAGCCTGAGACGCAATGCGCTTTGCAAATTCCACTATGCCCTGGCACGCTATTGTCATGGCCGTATGCAGGTCTTTGTCGGACCCCTCAAAAGAAGCCAGATAACCTTTTATTCCCAGTTTGAGAATCTTTTCATAATTGGGTATGAGATGGCCTATGCCGTTGGATTCATTTATGATGTAGTCTTCGGCCTTTAATTGGCTTCCAACGTATTGAAAAAAATCCGATAGGCGTCCTGAAAAATGCTTCATAATCATATTCCTGGACAGCCAGTACGGCAAAACCCTGGTCGCCACTTTAAGCTTGTCAGACCAGGATATTTTCAAGGGAGCGGTCTTCCTCTTGTCCATCCATAGGATATCCTGGCAAAGGAAGACCCCGGCCAATTCAGGGTGCATCAAAACGGACCTGCGCTCGGCCCCGACATTTCCGGAAATAAGCTCATCAGGATAGATAACAACGGATTTGTTTTCCAAAAGATATTTAAGGGCCTTGGCCTTACGAACAACCATAGGCTCAGACGGGTCGTCATGGTCCTTGAAGTACTCAGTTATGAGCACGGCCCGTTCAGGGCAAAGATGCAGCGGGCTTGATATCAACTCTGCCCTGATTCTCTTGAAACGCTCGGACCTGTCTTGGATGTCAAGTTTTCGGGCGGGTTCGGACATGGTAGATACTCCTGGTGATGTGGTAAGGCTTAATGGTTTTATATTGGTTGTATTCTTATAGTATAATGCTTTTTTAACACCATTGCAGTTTAATATTCGCTGGAGGAATCGGAAGATTCGGCCATACCGCTCCATACGACCAATCCGGGGTCAATACCAGAACTCTTTGCAATCTCAAGCCATTTCTCCATTTCCTCGTTCGAGAGATTTTTCTCATCAGCAAAATGCCATTTGATTCCAAGCCTGTGATACTTATCAGAACAAAAAGTATTGATCGAGCAAAGCTCCCAACGATGGATAAATGGGCCCAGATTATCGGACAAGAATTTACCTATACCCTGAATGTTCTCATGGGTTGCCGTAAAGTTGGGAATAATTGGGGTTCTAATCCATAACTTTGGGGGCTTGCCGTTACTTTTCATGTGATCCCTGATTTGAAGAAGTCTTTTCAAGATTACGTCATTGGAGACGCCAGTAAAAGAGTGATGCTTTTCAGGGTCAATCTCTTTGATATCAAATAGTATTAAATCACTGGATGGAATTAAGCTTCCCATTGCCTCCTCTGAACAGTATCCGCATGTGTCCAATGCTGTTGACAGACCTCTATCCTTAAGCCCTTTCAAAAGCCCGGAGGTAAACTTATGCTGCATTGTTGGTTCGCCTCCTGATACTGTTACACCACCATTTGATCTCTGAAAATAAACCCTGTCCCTTTCCACCTGGTCCAATAATTCAGACAATTCTATTTCAAATCCGATCATTTCCATGGCGCCAGAAGGACAATGGGTCGCGCAAAGCCCGCATCCGTCACATTTCAGTCTATCTATGACAATTCCTTCCAGGGTTTTTGAAATCGCCCCTTTTGGGCAAGAATCCAGGCATATGTCGCAACCTATACACTTTGATTCGAGCCATTGGGCTTGGATAATCGTATCCATACTTTCAGGATTATGGCACCATAGGCACCTTAATGGGCATCCCTTCATGAATACTGTTGTGCGAATTCCCGGCCCGTCCTCTGTGGACATTCTCTGGATTCTCAATACAGCGCCTTTTATACTATTGTTCATTATGTGGCGCATCCTTGTTTTGCATTGTTTTTTAACCATAAAATCAGTTTCATATATTTGTATTCATTATGGATAGCCGAAATTACGCTGTGAAGGTCAGACCATTTTCCACAGACTCTAATTTTCCCAATTTTCGCAAAATCCGCGGAGCATATAGTAATTCTCAAAATAAAACACGGAATGAAATGAAATTTCATTCCGGCCTCCCAAGGTCGGAAGCTCGATGGGGAGGTCCAGGAGGGGAGGTCCTCGGCGGACCGCCATATATCCGGTTTAGACAAGGCTACATTCATAAGATTTTGAGGCGCTGACCGAAGGAGTTGTCGCCCTACGCGCAGTAGCTCCCCTCCTGAGGATTGCGCAATGTGCGCTCTTGGTAGCCGTAACCGAGCGCGAAGCGCAAGGTAGGCGCCAGAAGCTATTAATTATGGCATATTTTTATGAGCCATTTCGCGTTTAATTTTGAGAACTGGCATAGTCCATGATTCGAGAATACACCCTATCTGTTTCCTGGTCAAAATCCATTTTCAACGCGGCTTTTGCATTTACTCTAATGTAGACAGCAATGTGAGGAGCGTCGAGAGGCGGGATTCCGATGAGCGAAGTTTTTTGAGCCAGCGAATTAAACACAGCGAATCGGATGTCCCGCCATCAGGCGCGGCTCATGCTACTTCCACCACAATAGTAAAAGCTTACTTCTTTGTATATAAAGTAATTGCAAAAAATAAATTCCGATCTGTATAAATATATATTATTTCGACTATCCACAATAAGGAGCAAAAACTTGAAACATCGAGCAGAATGGGAATTTACCCAAAAGGATAAGCCTGGTGAAGATAAGCTTTAATGAGGCTCTGGATCTCACATTCTCAAATATAACCCCGTTGGGATCGGAACTGATCCCTGTTATGGACAGTGTCGGTAGAACATCAGCGGAGAATGTGGCCAGTTTGGTTGATTCCCCATCAGTGGACGCGTCAATGAAGGATGGGTACGCGGTCGTATCAAGCGATCTGGACCTCGCGACCCCGGACAATCCAATAAAACTTGAGGTGATAGGCTCTGTTGGCGCTGGGGAGAGTTGCGAGCTGTCTGTAAAAAAGGGCAAGGCTATCAGAATATTGAGTGGCGCGCCGATTCCTAAAGGATGTGACGCTGTTTTGGCGGAAGAGTTTGTCCAAAAAGATGGTAACAACCACATTACCGCTTTTGCTGACGCCCATCCCGGGAGAAACATACTCTATAAGGGAATGGATGTGAGGGAGGGTGAAATTCTTGCCAATGACGGCCAAACCATAACTCCCCAATTGGTGGGTTTACTGGTGGCAGGCGGTGTCTCTGAAACAAGGGTCACCAGGCTGCCCAGGGTCGGGCTGCTGGCCACAGGTGATGAAGTATTAATGCCGGGCCGCAAACTGGAAAAGGGAAAGCTCTATGCAAGCAATATCGCTCTTCAACAAGCGTGGTTGGCCTCCAGGTCCATACGGGCCATTTCAAGGATAGCCGGAGATTCCCTTGAAGATTTGACCAAGGCTTTGGAATCCATGCTCAAGGATGTGGACGTGATAGTAACATCAGGAGCGGCTTGGAAAGGTGACAAGGACCTTATAATCAAGGCCCTGGAACTGATGGGTTGGGAGCGGATTTTCCATAGGATCAAGCTGGGCCCGGGCAAGGCGGTTGGGATGGGGACCCTTAACGGGAAAAAGGTGTTTTGTTTGCCTGGAGGTCCGCCCTCAAATGAGGCGGCCTTTCTTCTTATAGCCTTTCCAGGGATACTAAGGGCCGCTGGGGTTCAAGGGAGTCCTTATAGACTTATTACAGGTCGCCTGGAGTCTGAAGTGTCAGGCCAAATAACATGGACCCAAGTGATTCATTGCAAAGTACAAAGGAATGGGGCCCAGTGGGGAGTTTTTCCGTTGGACATGAAGAGACGCCTTCAATCAATGGCCCGTAGCCAGGCTCTATTTCTGATACCAGAGGGCGTGGACAGAATCTCGGCTGGTAGTGAAGTTGAGGTCATGTTGCTATCAACTTGAAATATATTCGATAAACACTAAGCTCAATCTTCAATCAATTCTATGGCTGAATGGGGAAAATAATTGAATCTGCCCGCGCGAACATAAGTGGCCACATCAATTTGCTGCTGTTTTGCTGTGGCTATGGCCACAGAGCTAGCGCTGGAACGGGAAATCACTATGGGAAACGCCCCTCTGGAAGTTTTTATAAGGACTTCGGATGTTATTCGTCCTGTTGTGAGCAGCATTTTATCCCTTGTATCGATTCTGTTCATAAAAGAATAGCCTACGATTTTGTCCACTGCGTTATGGCGACCCAGATCTTCCATGATTACCAGGGTTCGCTCTTGGTCGGCAAGGGACGCCGCGTGCACCCCGCGTGTGACAGCGTACAAACCAGGGTACAAATCCAGTTCCTTCATCCTGTCAATGATCGTTGAACAGCGCAGTTTCAAGGTATCACGTTCAGCGTGGCCCAAAGTTTGGGCCGCCTCCACAGAGAAGATAACGCCACCCGCGCAACCAGAGGTCAGCATACCTTTTTTAAGTAGTCCTGATAGTCTATCTTCAGGAGCGTCAACCTCCATTCTCACTATCCTTGCGTCATGATCCACCTGGCATTCCAGAATTTCCTCAGGCTTAAGCAGGGTTCCCTCTGAGACAAGAAAACCCACAAAAAGCTCTTTAAGATGTGTGGGAAGGGTTGCTATGGAAAGTATTTCCCTATCATTGACAAACAGGGTATAAGGAGATTCTCTGGCCAATGAGATAACCTTGTCTTCCAACTTGCCTTTGGAATAACGTTGGCCGCTGACTTCAACCGTGAGTTTTGGGTCCTGCGCCTGTACATTATTGGCCACTTGTCTTTCCTTTTACTTAATGGAACTGGACACAATAAATGATAATAACTCTTCAATAGTGGAGTAAGATTAATTTGGGATAAAGGGCGCCGATTATAAAAAGATCCACTGAGATTATACCAGTTCTCAAAATTAAACGCGAAATGGCTCACAGAAATATGCTCATAATT
>CAZFJT010000033.1:0-11971 GCA_964519135.1 uncultured Syntrophales bacterium
CTCCTGACGATGTTCGACGCAAGGAACAACTTGTGTCATCAGGTGGTGGCGGATGTGAAAACCCACTTTGATTCCCTGGTTTTCGAAGCTGTTATCCCCAGGAATGTGAGGCTTTCAGAGGCGCCCAGTTTTGGTAAGCCTGTATGTCTTTATGATATTACATCCAGTGGCGCGGTTCGTTATTTATCTCTGGCAAAGGAGATCATGAATGCTGAAACCCAAGGAACAGATCAAAAAGCGTACAGCGTTGGGGCAGGGTCTTGACGCTTTACTTGCGCCTGATAAATCTTCATTATCCGATCAGGAAAAGAACAGTGTTCAATTCACCAGTATTGATTTATTAGAGCCTAATCCTTATCAGCCAAGGCGCTATTTCAGTGAAGAGTCACTTATTGATTTGAGTAATTCCATAAAAGAACTTGGAGTTATTCAGCCATTGATCGTGCGTTCAGCTAATGAAGGCAAATATGAAATCATAGCAGGGGAGAGACGTTGGAGAGCTTCCAAAATGGCGGGCTTCACATCCATTCCTGTGATTGTCAGGGATGTAACTGATTCAGAGGCCCTTGAAATTGCCTTGATAGAGAATTTGCAAAGGGAAAATCTCAACCCCCTGGAGACTGCTGAGGCCTATAATACTCTGATAGACAAGTTTTCTTATACCCATGAAAATTTGGCGAAGAGGATCGGCAAGGAAAGATCAAATGTTACAAATCACTTGAGACTTTTAAAATTACCTGATCCCATAAAAGATCAGCTAAGACAAAATTTATTGAGTATGGGACATGCAAGAACACTTCTGTCGGTTGACCACCTTCCAACTCAACTTACTCTCACCAATAAGGTTGTAAAAAGAAAACTAAGTGTTCGTGAACTGGAAAAAATAGTCCAAAATCTGAAGAAAAAAACAGAGAATAAAACTGTGTCTCAAGTCAGGAAGGACTCAGACACTGTTCTATTGGAAAAAAAAATATCCAACCATCTTTCCACCAAGGTGTCGATAGTTAGAAAAGATAATGGAAGCGGTAAGTTGGAGATTCATTTCCATTCTGGGGATGAGTTTGAACGCTTACTGGAACACATTGGGTACACGGATGATTTTTCTTGAAATACAAACCTTGCCGTGATAGTCTTCTTTTTTAATAATTATCTATAATCATTGAGTTTTATAGCCAAATGAGCGATATCTGGACCCAATGTGTCAGGGCTCTGAGGTCTCACATAGATGACCACGCGATATCCACTTGGATAGAGCCCATAATTTATAAAAAAACTGATGGAAACATTGTTTTCCTGTCTGTTCCAAATAGGTTCTTCATATCATGGATAAAAGATAACTATTTGGATAAAATAATAAAAACCATTCGTGAAATTTCAGGGCCGGAAATTAATATTGAATTTATTTCCAGAGAGGATTTTTCAGGTCCTGTTTCAAATGAATGTCCCACAGATAATAATCTTCAAAATGAAAATGAGAAACCAAAAGCGGCTCAGTTAAGCAAGATTGCTTTGGAGCGTAGGCTTAATCCAATGTACACCTTTGAAAGCTTTGTGGTTGGCAAATGCAATGAATTCGCCAACGCGGCTGCAATGGCGGTATGTGAAAAATTGGGAAGAACTTATAATCCTCTTTTCATCTATGCCGGTGTTGGTCTCGGTAAAACCCATTTAATGAGCTCAATAGGTCACAGGGCCCTTTGCAAAGACCCTTCAAAAAATATTTATTTCACCACATCAGAAGAATTTACCAATGAGATGATAAGCTCTATTCAACATGACAACATGGTTAATTTCAGGAATAAGTATAGAAACGTAGACCTTTTGCTTATAGACGATATACAGTTTTTGGCAAAAAAAGAGAGAACACAAGAAGAGTTTTTCCATACATTTAATAGTATTTATGAAAATAGAAAACAGATAGTTATCACAAGTGATAAATTCCCCAACGAAATAGATAATATTGAAGAAAGATTGAAATCCAGGTTTCAATGGGGATTAGTGGCGGATATGGGAACGCCTGATCTTGAGACAAGGATTGCAATTTTAAAGAGAAAAGCCTATGAGGACTGTGTGAGCATACCTGATAATGTGGCTCTTTTTTTGGCTGAACAGGCAATATCCAACGTTAGGGAATTGGTCGGCGCGTTTATAAGATTGGTGGCCATGAGTTCTTTGCAGGGTAAGCCAATTACAATGGAGCTTGCTGAAACTTGTTTTAAAGACAGATTGAACAAACCGATTAAACAAGTTACTGTTGATAATATTATTAATAATATATGCAAAACATTTAATGTAAAGGGTACTGATATCAGGTCCAAAAAGAAACATAAAATGTACTCCAGACCAAGGCAGGTGGCCATGTACCTGGCAAGAGAATTGACTCAACTTTCATATCCTGAGATAGGACAGGCATTTGGAGGCAAGGATCATTCAACGGTCATATACGCCACAAGAAAGATAGAAAAGGAGATAATTGAGGATACCCAATTAAAACATCAGGTTGAAGCTCTGATCAATGATATTAGAAGCTGAGTTGTAATGGTTGTTGGGGCATTGTGGAAATCTTGTTAATGGATGTGGATTTTTGTGAAGTATTTTTTATTCAACATATGGACCACAGTTGAATTCACAATCCATCAACAACAATAAAGGTGATGGATAAAGACTTACAAGGTGTTTTTCACAAATTCACAGGCGTTATTACTACTATGATTTTTTTATTTATATAGTCTTTAGAAGATAAGGAGCTGTGGATGCATTTTAAAATAGAACAATCAAAACTTTTAGAAGCCTTGGCAAAAACGGTTCCAATAGCTGAAAAAAGATCGCCTTTACCGATCCTTTCCCATGTGCTTTTTAATGTATCCGACGGCAAATTAACATTAAGCGCTACAGATCTGGAAAATGGAATAATGATTCATAGTGATTGTGAAACTGTTGATTCAGGCCAATTGGCAATACCCGGCAAAAAAGTGTTTGAAATCGTAAAAGAACTAACTCCTGGTCCCATGAATGTTGAAAAGATATCAGACTCCAGAATAAAAATACAATCAGCAGATTCTGTTTTCGAGATATCAGGAATGGATGGATCGGACTTTCCGGCTTGGTCAAATTTTGAGGAAATGGATAAGGCAAAGGTTAAGACTGCAAAAATCCTTAAAATGATAGATAAAACAGTTTATGCGGCTTCAAATGACGAATCCAGATTCAATCTGAATGGAACCTTGTTTGAATCAATTGAAGATAAACTTCGTATGGTTGGAACAGATGGCCATAGACTTGCATTGGCCAATGAAGATTTAAAACTCAACATGGATGAACGCAAAATAGTCCCAAAAAAGGGAATGCAGGAATTAAAAAGAATACTAGAAGGATTGAAAGAAGAGGAAATTGACCTTGGATTTGAACCAAAAAATCTTGTTATAACAACCCAGAATTTTCTCATGTCAATAAGACTAATCCAGGGAGATTATCCAGATTATCAAAACGTCATTCCAAAAGACTCGGATAAAGTGGTAATGGTTAATCGCAACGATTTTCTGAGAAGTTTACGCAGAGTAGGTGTTTTAGCCATGGACCAGGGCAGGGGAATAACAATCAACTTCACTTCAAGTAAGGCTGAGCTAAAATCATTTCACCCTGATCTTGGAGAAGCAAGGGATATGTTAAGCGTTGATTATGAAGGACCCGATTATACTGGTATATATAATGTGAACTATCTCATTGAAGCATTGTTTGTAATAGAAACCGATACAGTGAAAATAGAGCTCTATCATGATGAAAATGGCCCTTTAATAGCCTATCCTGAACCTGAAGAAAAATCATTCAATCTTGTGATGCCTATGAATGGATAACTCGATTATGATAAATCTTAACTGATAGATCGCAAGATTATGTTATAATTATCAACCACCGGTTCCAATCCTTTGGATAATAACAGAATCAATTTTGGAACTTTCAACAAAATATCAGGGGAGACAATAGAATTGCAAAGTGAAAAGCAATACGGCGCGGAACAAATAAGGGTTCTTGAGGGCCTGGAGGCGGTCAGGAACACTCCTGGTATGTACATAGGCAATACCGGCCTTGAAGGTTTGCACCAATTGGTATGGGAAGTGGTTGATAATGCTGTAGACGAAGCTTTGGCCGGCTATTGCACGGAAATATCCATACTTGTGAAATTGGATTCCTCAGTGACAGTGGAAGATGATGGAAGGGGAATACCCACCGACGTACATCCAACTGAAGGCATACCTGCCGCTGAAGTGGTTATGACAATGCTCCACGCGGGCGGTAAATTTGACAAAGATTCTTATAAAGTCTCAGGCGGTCTTCACGGGGTCGGGGTTTCAGTGGTTAACGCCTTATCCGAATTCTTAAAGTTAGAGATACGTCGTGAAGGAAAGGTTTTCAAACAGGAATACAGAAGAGGAAAGAAGGTTACTGATTTAGAAGTAATCGGGTCAACCAATCGCAGTGGAACGAAAATTACCTTCAAGGCAGATGAAACTCTGTTTAAGGACGTGGAGTTGAGTTATGAAACCGTGTCCGCTAGATTGCGGGAATTGGCTTTTTTAAACAAAGGTTTAAAGATCAACTTTGAAGATGAAAGATCCAGTAAACCGAGGTTAACATACCACTATGACGGTGGGATAGTATCTTTTGTGGAACACCTGAATCACGCTAAAAAGACCATGGATGATCGTCCGATTTACATGTACGGGGAAAAGGACGATTACGTGGTGGAATGCGCCATACAATACAATGATGGATATGCTGAAACCATATTCTCATATTGCAATAATATCAATACATTTGAAGGCGGAACCCATTTATCGGGATTTAGAGCGGCCTTGACCAGAACCATCAATCATTACGCCCAATCACATAATCTTATCAAGAATGGTAAAAATCAAATCAATATCACTGGTGAAGATTTGCGTGAGGGTTTGACAGTTGTGCTCAGTGTTAAATTACTTAGTCCTCAATTTGATAGTCAGACAAAATCCAAACTCGGAAATATGGAGATAAAAGGAGTAGTTGAACAGCTTATAAATGAAAAATTGTCCGAGTATTTGGAAGAAAATCCCCAAAATGCAAAATGGATAGTTCAAAAGGCCCTGGAAGCCGGCAGAGCAAGGGAAGCGGCCAGAAAAGCCAGAGAGTTAACACGTAGAAAGACCGCCTTGGAATCCACCACATTACCCGGAAAACTTGCGGATTGTCAGGAAAAAGATCCTGCAAAATCGGAGATATTTATTGTTGAGGGTGATTCAGCCGGAGGTTCCGCAAAACAGGGTAGAGATAGAAAAATACAAGCAATACTACCTCTTAGAGGAAAAATATTAAATGTTGAAAAAGCCAGATTTGACAAAATGCTGCAAAATCAGGAAATAAGAAGCCTAATTACAGCTCTGGGCACAGGCATAGGCAAAGATGACTTCGATATATCAAAGACTAGATATCACAAAATAATTATAATGACTGACGCTGATGTGGATGGTTCACATATTCGAACACTGCTATTAACATTCTTTTTCAGATGGATGCCTGAATTGATTAATAAGGGATATCTTTATTTTGCTCAACCTCCTCTTTTTAAAATTAAAAAAGGTAAAAAAGAAATCTATGTGAAACATGAAAGTGAACTTGATGACATTGTGCTAAAAAACGGAGTTGAGAACTCCAGAATCAAAAAGACCGACCAGGAATACCTTGAAGGACTTGAGCTTATAAACACTTTGAAAAGCCTCTTGCGAATGGAAAGGATCTTGGATGTTTTTGAGAGGAAAGAAATGGACAAAAAGATTATTAAATGTCTCATTTCTCTTAAGGTTGATCAATCCTTCCTGGAAAATCAAGAGTCCATAAACACTGTACTTGAAAGTCTCAAGAGATTGGTAGAAAAAGATTATAAAGAATTAAATATTGTAAAGATTGAATCAAATAAAGATATTGAAAAATCAGTTTATTATATTGAAATTATAACTCAAAAAAATGGAATATCCAAAAAAACCATAATCGATCATGAATTGTTGATATCTCCCACCTACAGGGAAGCAGCGTCAATATTGGAAAAGGTTCAAGGATTAGGAGATCCGCCACTGATATTAGAAACTGAAAAAGATATAATTACAGCGGAATCATTGGGGTCTTTAGTTGAAAAAGTGATGGAAAAAGGGCAAAAAACACTTAATATACAACGATATAAAGGACTTGGTGAAATGAACGCGGACCAGTTGTGGGAAACTACAATGAATCCCGAAAATAGGCGGATTCTTCAGGTCACAGTAGAAGACGCTGTCAAAGCCAATGAAATATTCTCCACACTCATGGGAGACCAGGTTGAACCTAGAAGAGAATTCATAGAAAAGAACGCGTTAAATGTGATGAATCTGGATTATTAGAAGAGCATTTCAGTATTTGTAATGGTTTACCAGTAGAAGTGGCCATGTAAGGTGAACGCTTGCTGATGTTTACATTTTAAATAAAATATTACCTATTTTTTAAAATTAACTATTATTACTCCCATTATGGCTAAGGCGCCGCCCGCCAAAGAAAGAACGGCCGGAGTTTCGCCGAGCCAGAACCAGGCTATTAAACAAGCCAATACTGGAGATACGTACAAGAAGCTGGTTACATTGGACACATTGGTTCTCTTTAGGGCATAAGCCCATGTCACATATGAGATCGCTGAAGGGAAAATTCCAAGGTAAATCACAGATAATGTTGCATTCAAAGGCGCCATGAAAATTTCTTTTAAAAAGGTTGGCGCGAAAACGGCCATAAAAAACAGACCAGCCCAAAAAACATAGGCTGTGAATTGAATGGAACCGTACTTGTCCAAATATGGTCTCTGAAAAACAAAATATATGCTTGTGGCCACTGCCGCGGCAAGTATTAATATAGCGCCTATATCAGGTTGAAACCAAGGTCCTTCCCCTTCACCGATGGCAATGAGAGTAACTCCCGAAAAACTAATGGCTATTCCCATAATGGCATATAAGCTCAATTTTTCTTTAAAGACAAAAAATGCCAAAATAACGGAAAAGATCGGCACTGCGCCTATTATAAAACTTGCGGATCCTGCTTTAACAGTGAGTTCGCCGTAGTTAAGGCTCACATGGTAAAATGCTATCCCTAGAAATCCGGCAAGAAAGATAAATGGCAAGTCCCTGGTCTTAGGGAACTTGATTCCAGCCTTTATGGCAAATATTCCAATTATAATTCCAGCGGTTAGAAATCTTAAAAAAGCCAAAGAACCAGGGGAATACGAAGGTAAAGCAGCCCTTATACCAGCAAATGATGACGCCCAGAAAGTAATGGTTACAATGGAGGCTGCAAGGGTTTTTGAATCAAAGTTCATAAAATGACTATTTACCAGGATTCCATATGAATAAAATCCCTTCTAAATCTATCTGGAGGCGACTTTTTTTCACCAGGATGACCTAATGCGACCATTGATACCGTAATTATATGATCAGGCGCGCCAAAGATATCACGAACAGCCTGTATACGCTCTTCAACAGGGTAAACTCCTACCCAACACGCGCCAAGTCCCAATGAATTTGCCGCAATCAGTATATTTTCAGTAGCAGCCGCGCAATCCAAAGGCCATCTACCTTTGAGTTTTTCCACAGTGGGGTCCGCGCATATTATGATTACGACATTTGCCTCTTCCAACATATGAGCGTGTGGATGAAACTTTGTGAATTCTTTTAATCCCTTTTTATCTCTAACGACTATGAAACGCCAACATTCGTTTGCAGCGGTAGGCGCGCTCATCGCGGCTTTTAAAAGTTCTTGGACTGTTTCATCTTTTACTGTTTCAGCGGTATATTTTCTAATACTGCGCCTGGTTAAAATGGCCTCCATAGCATCCATTGCAAAAACCTCCAAAAGACTACGACTTAAGTTGTTTTTTCTTGTCTTTTTAACTCCCTTTTATTCCGTCTCATTCTTCTAATCAGGAAAAATACGATTACGATAATAATTATAAATGGCCAAATATTTAAGGCCCCTATCAAAAACTCTAGAAAATTGTTCCAACCATTTACAAACGCGGATTTCATTTTACGCAATGAGAGAATTTTAAGAGATGCGGTCCTATAATAGAATTTGATTGTAAGTGTGCTTAATGAAACCTGATTCTGTAGGTACTTTAGCCTTCTTTCTGTGGACTCAATAATTTCCCTCAATTTACCGACTTCTCTTTCTATTTCAAGGATGTCTTTTACATTTCCAGCTCTTTCAAGTAAATCGAGGTATCGCTTTTCAAGTTTTTTCTTTGTATTTAATCTTGTCTCCAGATCAATAAATTGCTCTGTAACATCTTTTACGGATATGTTTCTGCTGTCCAGATTATCTATATTATTTGAGATCTCCCTGACCAAATTATTGAATTTTTCCGCGGGGACCCTGATTACAACGCGCTGAATGATCCTGTCTTCGTTTTTCCTTTGATGATCATATGAAATATAAGCGTCATTGGCCTTGACCACTTTAATGATATGATTTCTGGTCTTGTCAATATCATAGGTTTCGAATTCTAATGTCCCGGTTTTAATTATCTTTTTTGGGTATTTGGGATTATCGTCAGCGCTTTGATCATAGTTAGTTTCTTTTGAACTTTCCAGGTTGATGTTATCGCTATTCTTTCTGGACAACTGTGATTTGGTTGCAATTCCTTCTGCGCCTGGAGCAGGAGATTCCATAATAACATCAGAGGTTTCTTTGCTCGTTAAACCACATCCAGTAAGAATTAACAAAGCTAATAGTATGGCTGAATAACGCATATATCTCATGATGTCTCCTTTTCGAACGCGAAATGATCCAATGAAGTTCAATAGAGTCTACATAAGGAGGTATTCGCAAAGGAGATGATTATGTTCCAAGATATTTGTGGATTGTAATAGTTCATCTGAATTTCCAGTGATTCATAAAGGTCCATCACCTCAGGTCCAGATGAACTATTTGCTTGTTATGCTATTGGAACAGGAACCAGTATTCCCCGCCCTTATAATAAGGATAGACAGGCCCACACGGCGCCTTTCTTGGCGCGCACGGTTTTGGTTTATGGGGAATTTTTTCTTTGATTTCCGGCGATTTTGGCGCTTCAGGAACGGAAGTCTGTGGTTTGGGCGCCTCTGGTCTTGGTGGAGTTGGAACAACAATCTCCTCTTCAGGTTTGGCCGGAGATGGCCCAGGTGTTTCAGTTGGTGTTGGCGCTGGAGCTGACGCCGGTACTGGCTCAGGTTCGGTTGTAATGGATGGGGTCCCGGATTCCTGTGGCGGCCACACCTCTTCTTCGATCACTTCCTCGATAACGTAGTATTCATAAGGTGGACCACAAGGAACAGCTTCACCTACCAAGCCTAAACAAGTTGCCAATAATGTACAAGGAGCGGTTACAATATCTCCTATCATATTAAAGATATCGTCAGTATAACTCGTTTCACAATTCTCTGCGGCTAAACAGGTCATTGACGAAAAGAGTACACAGACGATCACCACAATGATCTTTTTGAACATGGCTTATCCCTTCCCCGATAAGGTAGTAAGATTAATACACTTTAGAGTGGGTTGTCTTTCAAGTCAATGAAATACGCGATTCAAAAGGCCGGGCGTAGCTTATGGGCCTTTTATAAAGAGGGTTTAATGTAAAGGAAGTTCAATCAAGCAGACCGATCAATTTTTTTCTGGCCCGAAAGATAAGGGATTCAACTGAAGGCACTGATAAATTCATAACCAAGCCTATTTCCTGATAACTCAACTGTTCCCAGGCTCTCAATATTAAAGCCGTCCTCTGCTTTTCAGGGAGCATATCCAAACGATCATTCAATATTTTTAGCTCTTGTTTTTCAATGAGTGATTTCTCTGGACTAGGTTTATTAGACGAAAAACTTTGTTCAATTGAGATATTTTCTTGAGGATCTCCCAGCGCGGCGTTTAAGAATCTTGAGGTCCTGCGCTTAATTGAAGAAAAGGTATTAATACTTTGATTTCGAGTAATTGTAAGAAGCCAGGTCTTAAAAGAAGCTTTGGATTCCGAATACGCGCCAATGCTTTTATGAACTCTAATAAAAGTTTCCTGAACAACGTCTTCAGCGTCCTCATGGCTTCCCGTAATTTTTAAAGCAATATTAAAAACCAAGGACGCGTATCGTTCCACAATGATATTAAAGGCTTCATCTGATCCATTTATTACTCCATTAATAAGATCTTTGTCAGAGCTGTTTGATGAGAATTGTGAAGCCAATATATTTATTCTCTGTAATTTTCATGGGAATGGACAATAAGTCATTACAATTGACGAATAATCATACCAAATCATGTGAGAATCAAGTGATAGTTGATCAAAGGCCGAATTTTGAACTGACAAAATCTTTCAATTCCCTAAAATCGTACTGATATTCTAATTCAAGATTTCTTTTGTCCCCTTGCTTATATAATGGCCCAATATGCTTATCTATTTTTATGGCTTTTGCTTCACAGTATTTGCTGAGTGATGATTTAGTCATACTGCCCACAAGGGAAACGCCCTTTGACGCGCCCCATTTGAAGTGTGGACCGTCTCCCCCGCTGTCTCCGATTACAATGATCTTTTCATATGAGATATGATTTTTGAGCGCTACCCTTTCAGAACACCCAGCCTTGTCTTCTATTTCCGAAACCTCACAAGTAAATTTGGTGGAAAGATTCTCTGAATCATAAAATATGAAAGAATTTGCCGATATATAAGGGATTACAGGTATCATTCCCTTTATTATGGCGCGCTGAAAATACCCCTGGGATCCGGTGCTGTTGATCATAAATAGAATATTTTTTTCAGAAAGCCAGGTAATAAAATCATAAACACCATTATAAATCTGAAAATTATTGTCCAAGTATTCGTCCATTTGAAATTGACTCAATCCATTTGGAATTAATTCTTTTATTCTGATTATCGCTTGATTTAAAGTAATGCAATTGCTTGTGTAATTATTGAATATTTCACGCAAATCATTATCAAGGTCAGGGTAGTTATAACCAATGGGATCAAATGGGCCATTAGGTGATAAACACTCGCTCCAATCAGATGAAACCATTCCTACAAAGCTTTTGTCCAAACCTTCCATTGGTCATCTTCCTCCATAAAATTGATATCATAGCGATTCCGGCCGCTTTTGGAGATCACTGCGAACGCTTACATATTATGAATATTATGATCCCAATATCCGATTTTCACAAGTATGATGAACATTGTACCATCTTGCCTTTGCCCCTGGCCGAAATTAAAGGCGTCCGCTCTTTATGAGCGCATATAGCCTATGATTATGAGTGAAAAAGACTCTTCCAACAAGACAAGCTCCTACGCTGGTATTTTTATAAGATTATATTATAATAATTTAAATTACTTATAAATTATTTCCACACTCCTTTTTTATGGCGCCATTATTGCTGATATTTAAAAAACATCTTTGATCTGAAACAAAGAATGAAATCGTCACTATAAGGCGCTTAGACGATCGTTCAAAATAGACTCTTTTTTGAATTATTCCAATATAATACAAGGGAGTGACTCCATGGAGATAGTAGCGTCAAATGAATTCTATTCAATCAAAGTGGATAAGAATAAGAATCGTGTCTATTTTTCCATAATAGGATCATGGGGTAAACGGAGTGATGTGGAAGATTATCTGTTAGATTGGAATAAGGCGCTCAAATTTTTGAAACCTGGGTTTAATATCCTATCAGATCTGACTAAAATGGGTCCCACACTATTGACGGATCTCCACTTGGAAGCCCAAGAATTGTTGATAAAAGAAGGATTGGAAAAGGTGGCTGAAGTTTATGAAGGTCAAGTATTTGCAAAAATGCAAATAGACAAAGTATCTGAAACCTCAGGAATGCAAAAGACGGTATTTGATGATATGAAAAAAGCTGAGGACTGGCTGGACGCTGATTAGCAATTTCCCTTTATATTTAGTAT
>CAZFJT010000034.1:0-11960 GCA_964519135.1 uncultured Syntrophales bacterium
ATTAATTATGGACATATTTTTATGAGCCATTTCGCGTTTAATTTTGAGAACAGGTATAAATGAATACATACGGATATATAATGAAAAGAATTGATCCGGTCGGGAATATAATTTCGAGCGAGACCGGTTGGTTCAAATCGCCACCTTCTTTTTCAAGCCCAAAGCCTTTACCATATAGTTAAAGGAATCCCTTGAAACCCCAAGCAGCTTTGCAGCCTGGGTGACATTACCCCCGGATCTATTGAGCCCCTCTCTTATAAGACGTTCTTTCAGTTCATTTACCGCTTCTGGTAGGGAAGTTTGCCCTGAAACGTCTATGGTCATTGATATAGCGTCAGGATTTCGCTTAATTTCAGACTGAACCGCGCCAAGGTCATGGAGACCTATTGTGTCGTTGGAACACTTTAGCGCGGCCCATTCCAATATGCCTTTGAGTTCTTTTATATTTCCAGGCCAGGGCCTTTTAATCAATTCCTCTATTGCTGAATCTTCAATGGACAATTCTTTTGTTAAATCGTATTTGGATGAGGCAATTTCAAGCAATGACTCGCAGATAAGAGGAAAATCTTCTAGCCTTTCCCTTAAAGGAGGAATAACTATTGTGTTAAAACCCAGTCTATAAAATAGATTTTTTTTAAATTCTCCGGCTGATACCAGGTCATGCAGGTCTTCGCGGCATGAGGCCACAACGCGAGTGTCCAACTCTATATCGATCTTTCCATTGCTTCTTTTTATCTTCGATGTTTTCAAAAACTCCTTTAATCTTCCTTGGAGTTCCCAGGTCAGCGCGCCCACATGTTTTAGATGACATATACCGCCATTTGAAGCCTCAAGCGCGCCTTTTTCAGACCATGTTTCATGGCTTTCTCCAAATATTCCTATTTTCATAGTGTCGGGCGTCATTCCTGAAAGGTTGAGTGAATTGAAAGGGCTTTGGGATCTGCCCGATATTGCGGCCAAATACCGTGCGTAGTGTGATTTGCCCACCCCTGGCTCGCCAAGGATGAGACAAGGCGCATCGTTGTCTGCGGCAAAACGTATATGTTCCATAGCCATGGACATAGCCTCGGAACGCCATTGTGGTTCAGGTCCAGCGTCAATACTTGAACGCCCCATAAAGGGTAAAATTCTGCCGATCACACATACACCGGCCACTTGGCCTGAGTCAGAGTACAAAGGGGTCCTCATCATATCCATATGAATATTTGCGCCTCTAACATTTACCACATGCTCAGTTTCCACTGTGTGACCTTGTAATGTTCGTTCGTCCAATTCTCTTAGTTTTTGAGCTAATTCAGGCCCGAATATATCCAGGTCTGTTAAGTCTTCCCAAGTTGCGCTAACGTTACCCAAGGCCTCGGCCATTGCCGGATTTATGTAAAGGTATTCCAGTTTCTTGTTCTTTGCGTAAACCCAGTCCTGGGCGCTTTCGAATAAGTTCCTGAAAAAATCTTCAGCCTGTTCGAATCTATTAACAGAGGAGTTTCTGTGTAAAGCTATCTCCAGGGCTATTTTAATATCCCTCTCACTGCAAGGCTTCACCAAATATCCCGCCGGATTGGCGCCCTTTGCCCTGTCAAGGGTCTTTGAATCAGCGTGCGCGGTCAAGTAGATTACAGGTATTCGGAAATCCCGGTTGATAATAGTCGCAGCTTCCACCCCATCCATCTGACCTTCGAGCCTTATATCCATAAGCGCTAAATCAGGTTTAATGCTTTTAACCGCTTCAATGGCTTCAGCGCCTGATTCCGCGGTTCCCGCGACATCGTAATCCAGTCTTTGTAGCTTCTCTTCAAGGGCCATGGATACCACTGTTTCGTCTTCCACTATTAAAACTCTTGCCCTGGGCATGATCCGGTCCTCCTTCACCGGTGTCTATTTTGGTTCCTGGAAGCTTATGGTTATCTCTGTGCCGTTCTTGCCGCATATGTTCAATTGACCCTTTAACTGCCTTTCCACAAGATTCTTCACAAGCTTCAAGCCCAAGGTTTTTGACTTATCTGGCGCCAGGCTCTCATCGATCCCCTTGCCATTATCGGAGATTCTTAATATAAACCCGCTTTCATTATCCTTTTTGAGCGACAGTTTGACCAATCCTTCGCAATCTTCGTCAAAAGCGTGCTTAATTGAATTTGACACCAGTTCATTGGTTATCAAACCACATGGAAATGCGGTTTTAACGCCGACCTGGACGCTATCCAGATCTGATATGAGATTGATACGCGAGTTTGTGCATTGTGATCTTAGAAGCTCCACTGCAAGATCTTCCAGATAATCGCTAAATTCTATCCTGTTCAAGTCTTTGGCCTGATATAACCTTTCATGTATAAGGGCCATGGATCTTATCCTGTTCTGGCAATCGTTCAGAATCATAAGGACCGGTTTTTCCTGTACGCGCATTTCCTGAAGTGTGAGCAGACTGGAGATTATCTGGAGATTGTTCTTTACTCTATGATGTATTTCACTGAGCAGGGCGTCTTTTTGATCAAGTTGTTCAAGGGCTATTTGTTCGGCTTTTTTGCGTTCAGCTATTTCTGTGACCAATGACCGATTCATTTCACTCAATTCACTGGTCCTTTGCATGACCCTTTCTTCCAGTTTTTCCCTGGCAAGTATCAGTTCATGTTCAGCTTTTTGCCTGGAACATATTTCTTTTTTCAGCTCAGTGTTGAGCTTCTCAAGTTCTCGGCGTTTCTCCTTTTCCTGTGAGTAAATTTCCGCCAGATCTTTGGCGTATTTTACCGACTGCTGAAGGAGCTGATCTCGCTCATTTTCTTGGGAAACGCTCATAATAACTCTTTCAATCAATGTAAGTTATTGATTCCATTACCTCATCCACTTTTCTTATCAGGGCCAGAGGACTAAAAGGCTTGATAAAATAATCGTCCGCGCCCGCCTTATAGCCCTGATCTTTGTCCTCTTCAGCGCCCTTTGAGGTGAGCATTATGATCGCGCAACCGCTGGTTTCAGGATCAGCCTTGATCAGCCTGGTAGCCTCCAAACCATCAATCTCGCCCGGCATGGAAATATCCATCATAATGACCTCTGGCTTTTCTCTTTGCGCCTTTTCCACAGCCGCCATCCCGCAGTCCGCGGTAAAAACCTTCCACTCAGCAGTCTTTAAAGTCGCTTTGACTAAACGCCTTATCTCTTCTTGATCATCCACCACCAGGATTTTTTTCATAAGGTACCGCCCGTTATTGAAACATCTTGAAACCATTTTGAAAGACGACTATTACCCGCCATATGTAATTATACCGCGGCCATAACTTCATTGATCCATATCCAACACCTTTCGCACCGCGTCCAATAAGTTCCCTCTACTATAAGGCTTTGCCAAAAATTTCTTTGCGCCGATTGTCATAACCTCATTTACCGGCGCTTCCGCGGAATATCCGCTGGCCACCAAAACCTTTACCGAGGGGTCCACATTGAATAGTTCCTCCAAGCATTTCTTCCCGCTCATTTCAGGCATAATCAGGTCAAGTATTACCAGAGATATTTCATTCATATGATTTTTGAATAGTTCTATACCTTCATGTCCGTTGGGCGCTGTCAATACTTTGTATCCCACCTTTGACAGAGCGCGGGAACAAAGCTTTCGAATAGACTCCTCATCGTCAATTACCAGGATCATTTCATTACCGGTTGCATCTTGGGGCCCGATTATTTCAGTGCCTTCTTTGACTTCGATTTTGTGGGCAGGCAAATAAATATGGAACGTTGTGCCCTGTCCTTTGGCGCTTTCGCAGGTAATGTGCCCCTGATGGCTCTTGATTATCCCAAAGACCATTGCCAACCCCAGGCCGGTGCCTTCACCCCTTTTCTTGGTAGTAAAAAACGGTTCAAAGATTCTGTCCAGGATTTCCTCATCCATCCCTTCGCCTGTGTCCTTTATCATTATGTGCGCGTGAGATCCTGGATTCAAACCTATGGCGCCTTTACAGTACTCTTTGTCCAGAAAGGTGTTTTTTGTTTTGATAGTTAAAGTCCCCTCTTCACCCATAGCGTCTTTTGCGTTTACGGCAAGGTTGAGGATCACCTGCTCCATCTGTCCGGGATCAGCGAAAACTATCTTCAAGTCATCACTGAGATCCAATTTTACTTGAATCATCTTGGGAATGGTTCTTTGAAGGAGCTTTTTTATGCGCTGTAATTCCTTATTCATATTTATAGGCTTAGGCTCAGGCTCCACTTTCCTGCTGAACGTGAGTATCCTCTGCACAAGGTCACTGCCGTCTTTTGCCGCTTTTGCGATTATTTGCAGCTCCTCTTTCCAAGGGTCGCCCTCTTCCAGTTCCATGAGTATGAGCTCCGCGTATCCCATGGCAACGGTCAGCAGATTATTAAAATCATGTGCGATACCCCCTGCAAGTGTTCCAACCGCCTCCATTTTCTGAGCTTGCACAAGCTGGGCCCGCAATGATTTTGTCTCACTCACATCATTTAGAAATACCAGAGAAGCCGGCTCACCATTGTATTGGACCACGGACCCCCAAGCCTCTACATGGAAAGTGGTTCCATCCTTTCGTAATCCTTTAGCTTTAAAGTTCCGATCAGAAAACCGCCCTGCCGCATGACCTGATATCTTCTCAACCACCTTCTTTCTGTCTTCTTCAACAAAGAAGCCTTCAACCGGCTCATTGATTATTTCTTCCACACCGGTTCGACCGAACATTTCCGCGTAAACCGGATTTACGAATCCGTGACGGTTATCAATAAATATTCCGATTCCCATGGGCGCGGCTTCAATGAGAGATCTCATGGCCATTGCGATATTTCTGTTCTCCTCTTCAGCCAATTTTCTTTCCGTAATGTCCGATATCATTGCCAAAGCCGCGCTAAATTTGTCATTGTCCTCCATAATCGGGGCCCAACTCACTATGGCCCACATCTCTGAACCGTCTTTTCGAACAAATTTTAGATCCTGCTTGACTTTCAAGCCTTGCGCGCATTTTTTCATGCCTGTGGTTGCAGTTTCTTTCCACGCGTGGTGTATGAAGTCCAGGAAGTTTTTTCCGCTTATTTCAGTCTCATCGTATCCAAGCAGCCAGGCGAGCCTCTTATTGTGGAAAGAGCTCGTTCCATTGGGGTTGATTATCCACAAGCCCTCCACTGCAGTCTCCACAACGGTCCTATACAATCGTTCTCTGTCGCTCAAGGCCTTTTCAATGGCCTTTAGTTCCGATATATCCGTTGCAATGGATAATTTTACCTCTCTGCCATCAGGCCATTTAATGAGACGATCATTTATTAATTGATATTTTCCTGTGGAATCATTAAAAAGCTGCCATCTTAATGTTTTATCTTCGGAATGATAGAGTTTTTCATTCGGACAATTCTCGCAAACCTGCTCATGTCCGTATATATGGCTATAGCAAAGGCCTCCGGTGGGATCATGGGGCATGGAGTCCTTGCCTATCTTATTCATGTAGACGATTTCATAGGTCCTGGGATCAATTACTGTTACCATGTCGTCCATGGAGTCGAATATGGATAGAAGTTGTACCCTTTGTAGGTTCAGAATTCTCTCCGCGCTCTTTCTGTCACCCATTTCCTTAAGAAGCCGGTCATTCATTTCACTGAGTTCGCTTGTTCTTTCATTAACCAGATTTTCCAATTGCTCTTGCCTTGTCTTGAGCTCAAGTTCAGCCTCTATAGCTTCAGTAATGTCCCTGATGATTGCCGCAAATCCCTTTACCTCCCCTTCTGGGTCAATGTGGGGGGTAAATAAACATTCAAGCTGTTGACGACTATCCGTAAGTCCGGGTAAGTTCATCCTGAACGACACCGGCGCCCCTGACAGAACTTCTGATATGTATTCTGATATGTCCGCGTGGGCCTTGTCCCCAAAAACCTCTTTTATTGAGCGGCCCAAAGCCGATTCCTTCCGAAATCCCCTCCACCTCTGGAAGGTCTTATTAACAAAAGTTAACCGCTCTGTTCTATCCGCATGGAAGATCATAACAGGCAGTGAGTCGGTCATGACCTTTAGCTTTTGCTCGTTCTCCCTGATTTTATCCTCTGATTTTTTTTGCTCTGTGATGTCATTCACTTGTAATAGTAGATATTGTTCGCCTTTGGACAGGAATCCGACCATTGAATATTCCAGCCAAACAGGCTTGCCCCAGCTTGTAATGAGCCATTTTTCTCCACTCGCGTCTTCACCGGTTCTTAGAACTGTTTCCGCTTCTTCGAGCATACCTGAGTCTTTCCATGAACCGATATCTCTAAAATTTTTTGCCAGGGCCTGCTCTTTGACACCCCCCAGGATTTTAACCATGGAATCATTAACTGCTACCGGCGCCCCGTTGGATTTGTACACCGCTATACCGATCGGGGACTTGTCAATAAGCGCTTCCAAGAACTCTTGGTTTTCAGTGAGCAATCCTGGAGATTCCTTACTTTTGCAATTATCTGGTTCTGCGCGTTCAGGCTTTTTTGCCTCAATTTGCAGTTTTGCGCCCTGGCCTGGTTGGATCATTCTGGTTTCCTGTTCACTCTCTGTGTGATTTTGAAGACCCAATGACTCTGGTTTTCCTAGTAAACAAAATTAAGAGCAACTTTGGCGCCAAATGTAAGGATTGTGATAATTATGCGACGAAGAGTTTCAGATATGATTAATTGACTGCGCTCAAAATTAGCATGACTAATTGCATGCGCCAATTTTCAGGGCTAAACCTTGTAGTGGAAGTGAGTTCGCTTTCCCAGGTTATTGCCGCCACTCTGCTTTCTTTTCATAATTGAAATATGCGCCTGGAACTATTTGTTGCGATTTTAAGACATTGTTTAGTTTTGGGTCGCAGATCATAGCTATATTCCAAACAGGCAAAACCTGGTTAAATAACCAAAATATCCAGCCACTTAAAATCACGTTGTCGCAAGTGCTTCCAGGCCTGGAAAAAATAATTGGCTTTAATCCAATCCATTTTGTTTCGAGTGAATTTCACGCAAGACACGCGAAAAATCGAGCCATTTTTACACAGTTTCTTTCAACTTATTTTCAAGTTTCAAGAGCATGCTCATGCTTGCCTTTTTTCTCTGGTTGGTTTAGATTATTCGCCTAAACATTTCACAGTGTCTTAAATAAAAAAAATCAGATTCAGGAGAAAGATCTGATGGCCGATTTTGAGCCGACAATAGTCGCCTTTTGCTGTCACTATTGCGCTTATGGCGCAGCGGATTTGGCGGGAAGCATGAGACTGGAATATCCAACCAATGTCAGGGTAATACGATTACCGTGTTCAGGAAAGGTGACTCCGGTCTTTCTTTTAAGGGCCTTTGAAAAGGGCGCGGATGGGGTGTATGTGGCTGGTTGTCTGGAAGGTGACTGCCACTTTATTCATGGCAATCTCGTGGCTAAGCCGAGGGTTAATTACACGAAAAAATTGCTTGAAGAAGTGGGCCTTGAGCCTGAAAGATTGGAGATGTTCAATATGAGCGCGGCAATGGGACCAAGGTTCGCAGAGGTGGCCCAGGAGTTTACCGACCGCATTAAAGAGCTTGGACCAAGCCCATTGAACAAGAAGTATTCAAGTAACAAGAATGAAGCTGCGTAATATATGGGTCCGGCTTGAAGACCCATAGCCGGTCCAGGAGGAATACACATGGTAATAGGGGACAGAAAGCCCTTTGAAGAAATAATGAAAATGATTGAGGGCCATAAAAAGATTATGGTCCTTGGATGCGGGGGATGTGTAACGGTTTGTCTAACAGGCGGCCACGATGAGGTCAGGGTCTTGTCCAGCCAAATCAGGATGGCCAGGGAAAAGGAAGGTAACCCCATCGAGATTGTGGAAAAGACCATAGAAAGACAGTGCGATCCTGAATACATCGATATGGCGGCGCCGGAAGCCGAAGATGTAGAAGCGATCCTCTCCATGGCCTGCGGCGCGGGCGTGAATTTCATGGCTGATAAATACCAGAACAAACCCATTTATCCGGCTCTGAACACTACCTTTGTGGGTGGCTCCCTAAAGGAAGGCTACTATGTGGAGAGGTGCCAGACCTGCGGGGAATGCAAGCTGTTTTACACAGGCGGTATATGCCCCATTGCCAGATGTTCCAAGAGCCTTTTGAACGGGCCTTGCGGCGGCGCCACAGACGGTAAATGCGAGATCGACCCTGAAGTGGATTGCGCTTGGCAGTTGATTATTAATCGTTTGGAAAACCTCGGCCTGATGGAGCGTTACGAGGACATCCAAGAAATATGCGATTGGAGGACCAACCGGGACGGTGGTCCAAGGAAGATGATCAGGGAGGACTTTCAAAGATGAGCGATGAGCTGAAAAGTAACAGTAGATTAGAGAAGGTCCTCAAGGCCGGACATTTCGCGGTAACTGGAGAATGCGGTCCACCCCGTTCCGCGGACGGTGATGTCATACGCAAAAAAGCCCAGCTCTTAAATGGAAAAGCGGACGCGTTTAATATAACGGACAATCAGACATCAGTGGTCAGAATGTCGTCGATCGGCGCGTCGGTAATAATGATGAATGAAGGGCTTGAGCCTGTTATGCAGATGGTTTGCCGTGACAGGAACAGGATAGCCATTCAATCGGATATCCTTGGAGCGGCCGCGCTTGGCATAAATACAATGCTGTGCCTTTCAGGTGACCACCAGAAATTCGGAGACCATCCTGAATCAAAGAACGTTTTTGATATTGACTCTATTCAGTTGATCAAAACCGTCAAACAAATGCGAGACGAAGCAAAACTGCTCGGAGGAGAAGAAATGGCTACTCCTCCTAAGCTCTTTATTGGAGCGGCGGCCAATCCGTTTGCCGATCCTTTTGCCATCAGGGTTCCGAGATTGGCAAAGAAAGTCGCGGCAGGAGTGGAGTTCATACAGACCCAATGCATATTCAATATGAAGAAATTCAGTGAATGGATGAAAGGGGTTGTGGACAGGGGACTCCATGAGAAGGTTTTTATCCTTGGAGGAGTAACACCCTTCAAATCCTTTGGCATGGCCAAATATATGTCCAAATTCGTTCCAGGGATGGATGTTCCGGAGGAACTGCTGGCAAGGATGAAGGACACCCCAAAAGAACAACAGGCTGAGGAAGGAATAAAAATAGCGGTTGAAACCATACAACAACTCAAGGAAATGAAGGGCATTTCAGGGGTCCATATCATGGCCATTGAATGGGAGGAGAAAGTCGGCGAAATAGCTGAAAAGGCCGGCTTGCTGCCAAGACCGGAAGTCTAAGTTAGGTTTGATATCACCTAACATTCCTTGCTTAAGATATAAAAAAACCGGAGAGGATAATCGACTCCTTTCCGGTTTTCTTTTTAGAAGCTTTGTTTGACGTTACGCCAAGTGATTTTTACAAAGCGTAATCAAGATATCTTACCGCCTATTTGGCACGTCCAACAGGTACCGCTGATCCGCTTCCGGGCGGCGGGGTTGCGGGCCAGGCCCATTCTGTGTCACTATTGCGCTCCCTGGTGATGTATAAATCACCAACCGCCTTTTCACCAAAGGTGTTCAAACCCTTTTCATTGTATGGAAAGTTTCTCAGAGGCAGCATCAAGTACAGATTAGCCCTTCTGTTTCTCAGCCTGATCTCTGGATTCTGATTATCATAGTAGGGAAGTTCTTCCCCCCAAGACCTGACCAAAATCCTCCTCGGATCAATTTTATACATATTCACTAACGCTCTTTTTACCTGCTTGGCCCTTTCCAGACCGAGCTTGTAATTATCTCCGGGATTTCCGATAAAAGTTGTGTGCCCATCTACTTGCAGGACATACCTTGGTATAGCGTGTAAAAAATTGGCCACTGACTCAAGCTTTAGAGCTTCTGAAGGCAAAAGATCCGCGCTCTCGGCTTTGAAAAAGATTTCCGGATACGGGAAAACGATTTCCCGCACAAGGATGTCCCAGGAGAAATCTTTCATTGTCTTCTTTGTTCTCACTTCCTCCCAAGCCCTGACATATCCTCCGGTAAGTTTGCATGTTTCATAAAGGTTGCGCCAGCCCACCTCTCTTTTGCCAAAGAAAACGCCATATATAAATACCTTATCCCCGTACTTCTCCTTTATCGCGGCTGCAGTGGCCTGTGGTCCTTCTCCCATGGAGCCGCCGTCAGAGAGGATTACAATCGCGGTTTTACCGGAGGCTTCGCATATCATTGACCCGGCCATTTGCAATGCGTCCTGTAGCGTGGCCATCTGCCAGGGGCCCCATTTTTCTTGTCTTATACGCTTATAAACCTTGTCGTATTTTTTTCTGTCCCAAGGACTCAGGGGCCCTATCAACTTGGGGACCTCGCAATCTCCAAAGGTTATAAGAGCTGAGTTCAGATCATATTGCCACTTGGGCACAGGCGGCATGGATCGGTTGAACCTGAAAAGGGCCCGAGTGGCCACATAGAGCCTGGAATGATCAAAACCCTTTGGATAGCCTCTTGTCATGGAATCAGAAACATCCATGAGGAATATGATATTGTGAAATCGTGGTATAAAATCATGTTGTTTCTCCACGATATTATCCGCAAAGGCGGCGGCGCTTGCCAGAGCTATCAAAATGATGGCTAATATCGCCGGATTGGAGGGTTTCATCAACCGGCCTCCTGTGATCTTGGGTCTTTTAAATATAATTAAGATAACAATCTTAATTAAATGCGCTGCTATAATAATGCAAAACATTAATTCTGTCAAGATATTAAATTCATATATAGATCCTTACCATGAGAACATAGATCATTATCCGGACGCTGATTTTTATTGGGATCTTTGAAATATTTTCGCAATCTTTATAAGCCCCCTGTTTTTTTAACAGTTATTATATTTGTAGGTAACGAAAATCATCATACGGAGATAATCATGCCGCCAAATCCAACCTCAGTACTGATCGTAGATGATGAGCCGAATATGATTCACATGCTCACCACTATGCTCACTAAGGCCGGTTTTCAGGTTAGCGCGGCTGAAACCGGAAAGGACGCTTTGGTCCTTGATTCAGAGAACAGATTCGATTTCATTTTGTCTGATGTGCGCATGCCCGGAATGGACGGGGTCCAGCTTTTGGAAAGGCTGCGAAAACAGGGCTCGGACGCGGTGATTATAATAATGAGCGCATATGGAGGGGTGGACCTTGCCCTGGAAGCGATACGAAAAGGCGCGTATGATTACATTTCCAAGCCATTTAAATCCGATGAAGTTATTCTCACATTAAAGAAGGCCTCAGAACGTGAGCGAATGAGACGGGAACTCGTCCATTTGAAGCGCAGGCTCAAGCGAACCGAAGGAACTTCGCAAATTGTAGGTGTAAGTGACTCAATGAAGCGCGTCATAGGCGCTATAGACCAAATAGCCTCAAGTGACGCAACCGTTCTGATAACTGGCGAATCAGGGACAGGAAAGGAACTGGTGGCCAGGGAAATACACCAAAGATCAAAAAGAAGCCAGGGGCCTTTTGTTGCCGTGAATTGCGGAGCGATATCAACGGATGTGTTGGAAAGTGAATTGTTCGGCCATGTGAAGGGCGCATTCACAGGAGCTGATTCAGAAAGGATAGGATTATTTGAAGAAGCTGACCAAGGCACCTTGCTTTTGGATGAAATAGGCGCCACAGATCCCGGCGTGCAAGTGAAATTGCTCAGGGCTATAGAGGAGTCAAAAATAAGGATGGTAGGATCAAATGCAAACAGGCCCATTTCAGTTCGTCTCATTGCCGCGACCAACGAGAACCTGGAGGAAGCCTTAAAAATCGGGACATTTAGGGAAGATCTATTTTACAGGCTCAATGTGGTCCACATACATACCCCTCCTTTGAGGGAAAGACCGGAGGACATCATACCGCTTGTTGAATTTGCGGTTTCAAAGTTCAACGAGAAATTGGGGCTTAAGGTTGAAAGAATCTCCTCAGAGGCTAAAGACCTATTAACACAATGGCAATGGAAAGGAAATGTGCGGGAATTACAGAACGTGATTGAAAGGGCGATGATACTCTGCAAT
>CAZFJT010000035.1:0-11760 GCA_964519135.1 uncultured Syntrophales bacterium
TTGCCGGGGACTTGAAATCCTTTGAAGAGAAGCTTGTTGGCATGAGGATAGGCCCTGGTATGACCAAGATTGTCCGCGGGGTGATCGCGACTGGCGATGGCTCTGACAGGTTGTCGGATTTGACCCTGGATTCCATGGAGATGTTCATCAACGCATTGACTGTCCCTGAGCTCCGTAAAGGCGCCCAAGCTGGAGGAGAGCGGGTTAAGTGCCATAACGACGGACCAAAGGTCTATCTCAATGATGTTTTGGTAGGCGAAGAAGTGGTCAAGATAATGGCGGGCAATCCGAGGCTCAAGGATAGTTGCGCGGCCTTCAAGGACCTGGATTAATCCCGGGCGCCCAAAAATCATCTCAATTTTTCTTAATCGGAAAGGACGGAATATATGCTCGCGTATTCAAGAAACAAGTCAGTGGGAGTCCAGAAGCAAGGCGACGAAAAGCGTGTTGTTAGCGGAGTTCTTGAGGATGAGCTCTATGCGATGCAATGCGAGATGGTGGTTGATTGGCCCACTCTTACAGTGGAATCGGTTCAAACCAATATGAAGAGGTTTACGACCACGAGATGCCTTAGGGCTGAAAATATCTTTACTTTGGCGGAGGGTTGGAAGCTCGGTCCTGACTTGGATTCAAGTATCAAAAAAGAGCTTGGCAGGCAAGGATGCAGACATATGGCCATACTTATGGTAGATTGCTTAAGGGCGGTGGCAAGGGCGGAATTGGCCAGGGATCTTGAAGCCGCTTTACAGGAGGACCCTGGACTGGATAGGAAGAAATACGCAGAGGACTTTATAGATAGGTACCCGGATTTAAAGGGTTATATAAAACTTCGATAATAAGGCGCCCTAAATAGAGATCCTTAGAAAAGAATCGGAATATAAAATGCTTATTGATTTACACGTTCATACCACAAAACATTCAATGTGCAGTGAGATGACGCCTGATCAGATGATGGAGGCTGCAAAGGAAATCGGTCTGGACGCTGTGATGGTTACGGAACACGATAAGACTTGGGAAGAAAGGGACGCTGAAGAGCTGACGGAAAAACATGGTATTCTATTATTGCGCGGCATGGAAGTCACCACAACCGGTGGCGATATAGTTGTCATAGGCCTTGAAGAAGCGCCTGAAGGAATGTGGACCCCTGAAGAGTTAAAGGCTGAGGTGGACAAGGTGAACGGTTTGGCAATCGTAGCGCATCCTTTTAGGGGCTTTCTGTTATTTGGTTTTACGTCAATGCAAATGGATATTGATGAAGCCGCAAAAAATCCGGCTTTTAGCAATGTTCACGCAATGGAAATATGCAATGGTAATGTTACTGATGAAGAGAATGAATACGCGAGACAAGTGGCTGAAACTTTAGGATTGTTGCAAGTTGGCGGTAGTGACGCCCACGTTCCCTCCAAAGTGGGCGCTTGTGTCACAAAGTTTGAAAACAGAGTGCGAAATGAAGTGGAACTAATCCAGGAGATAAAGGCAGGCAGGTTCATTGTTGACAGAATGATGTGATAACCAGCGTTTGTAAACTGCGCTAATCTGGACGAAAGCTTACTTGTTTTCAGCCATTAAATTGCCGCAAATACAAGCAAGTATTCTCAGCGCATCCGTGTAAGCATCCACTTTTACGGGGGAAGCGCTGTGAGTCCCGGCGGATGGGGGAGTCCGATGAGCGAAGATTGTTGAGCCTGCGAATAAAGCACAGCGAATCGGATCTCCCGCCAACATGCCCAACGCGGCGCGCAAGTAAATACATGCGCATGTGTCCCGCGCAAAATGGAAACGATTAATCCGGGTCTTCCTCTGAAATTCCCAGGGTCTCTTTAACGAGCTTCTTTTCATGATCAAAGTTCGCCAACCTTTGAATCATTATCTTTTGGGCCATGACAGGGCCCGCTCCATGCCATGTTCCAACCCCATGTTGGCCTGCTGTCCAGTTTTGTAACAGCTTATGGACCTTTAGGATATTCTCTGTTGGCTCATCTGATCCAAAACTGAAGAATTCCTCCACATAATCCTTTGTTTCAGGGTTTTTCAACTCCTTCATTGACGGCATGGTCACAACAAGCCCGCCGCCTATGTCTCCGGCAAGGGCCATGGTCCTCCAAAACGCATTGCAAATATTGAGCTTTGAAACGTTTCCCATGAGATCATCCGGCATGAACACCCCTGAGCCTGGAGGATCTTCAGATCCAAGTCTGGCCGCAGCCAGCCCGCAGGCCTTTCCTGTTTCCCTGAGCACGACCATTTCCCCTATCTGATCATTAATATGGGGGACCTGCTCCAAGCCTTTATATTCCTGGATTAGCTTGCACGCGCCTATTATCTGGTTCATGAACCCCACCTTGCAAGTGCCCCCACAGGTCATTCTGTGGGTTTTCGCAAATCTGGTGACAAGTTTGATGGAGTACTTTGATTCACCGCAATGGAATACCCGATCCCATGGAACAAATACATTGTCAAAGATGACCATGGAGGTTTCACGCTGACCATAGAGAGGATTGCCAAGCTCATAAATGTCCTCGGCCTGATCCCGCTCAGCCGAATATGGTGAATACTGGCATATGTACGTTATTCCTTCTGTGTCGGTTGGTACTGCAAATGCGACCGCATAGGCTTCTTCATCTTCAGTGTGGGATGATTGGGGCAGAACTATCAGCTCATGGCTGGCAAAGGCGCCGCTTATGTTTATCTTCGCTCCCCTCACAACAATTCCCTTGTCCCGCTTCTCAACAACCCTAAGGGACAGATCAGGATCAGGCCAATCCAAGGCCCTTTTCATGCGGTGTCCCCTTGGCTCGGTCAAGGCCCCGGCAACAGAAAGGTCTTTTTTTTGAACCATCTTGAGGTACTCGAGAAATCGCGGATGATACTCAGTTCCCAACTCCTGATCCATCTCCCAGGTCGTGGAGGCAAGGGAATGGAACGCGTCATAACCAACGCATCTATAAATGCAAGTCCCGAGCCTTTCAGCGGTAAACGCGCCGGCCTCGGCTTTTGATATAAGGTCCTCATTGCTTTGGCTCACATGGGTGTATCTATTTACAGGCTCATTAATCAAAGGGGAGAACACACTCATGATTTTTCCATGTTCAGGATCAAGGGCCCATCTGTAGGAAGCCTTATTGGACTCCACCACAGTTCTGGTGTTGGGGTTGTCCAGGACACTGTCAACACGTTTGCCATTCATGAAGACCCGCGGTCTTTTCTCTCTTAGACTGGCTTCGAATTCATCAGGAGTCATTAGGGCCATAGTACGCCTCCCATTTTAAGTATTGGAATTATCAGGGTATGACCTTAGGGCCAAGGTCAGTATATTGATCCTGGTTGGGGTCGCGCTGGAGAGTTCCCGCGCGGCCTCTGTTATCGTGGCCCGTGTGGTAGCCACGTCATCCACTAAAAGTATGCTCTTGCCTCTTATGTCATGGGGTTTTGCCACGTAGAAGCTGCCCCTTAGATTGGCTAATCTCTTCTTGTGATCCAAGGAAGCCTGGGGCGGAGTATCCAATTTCTTAACAAAAGCGGTTCTGTTCATTTGTACGCCGGTTTTCTTGGAAAGTTCACAGCCGAGTATAACGGATTGGTTGAATCCCCTTGCAAGAATTCTCTTGGGATGTATAGGAATGGGAATAATCATATCATGTTCTTGATCCCCGAAATATTTATCGTATCCTATTCCGATAATTTTGCCCAAGGGCTTGGAATAATATAGCCCGGACTTGTACTTGAAATCCAGGATAGCCAGTTTCAATTGGTTTTTGTAAATTGCAGCGAATCTGGCTTTGTTATATGGTGGCTGTGTTTTCAGACACGCCGCGCATATAATCTTTTCCGAGGTGGGTCTCAGTTTGTTGATCGTGGTTCCGCATATGTCACAGACCGGCTGTTTGACATATTCTATCTCTTTTAAGCATCCCTGGCACAAATAGTGTTCCCACGGCTCAATATACCCTTTGCAAAAGTAGCACATAGAGGGCATAAAGAGTTCAGCAAAGTCCTGGTAAATCTGAAAAGCCCTGTGGATTGGATTAACGAGCTGTTCACTTTTCAGGTTTTTGAAGGCTGAACGAATATAACCGGTTTGATTTGGCATGATATAAAGATGTTATGATATTTTGAGCTGAATGTAAAAACAAGAACAGTCCGGAAGATTGTATCTGATCAAGGAGGCGACTGATGGGGTCCGTAATAACGCTGTTAACCGACTTCGGGACCCAGGACGGGTATGTGGGCCAGATGAAGGGAGTTGCAATCACAATTAACCCTGATGTCCAGTTGATAGATATTGCCCATGACGTATCAACATTTTCTGTTTTGCAAGCCGCCCTGGTATTAAAAGGCGCTGCCATGAGATTTCCCAAAGGGACAACCCATCTGGCGGTGATTGACCCTGGAGTGGGGTCCAATCGCAGACCCATTGCGGTAAAGAGCAACGGGAGTTTTTATGTGGGACCTGATAATGGCATTTTTTGGCCTGTGATATCCATAGATGACACTTGGGAGGCGAGAGACTTAACCGAATGTCCGCTTCTTCCTGAAAATCCCAGCCCCACATTCCATGGAAGGGACATATTTGCTGTAGTGGCCGCACATATCTCCAAGGGGATCGATTTCGAATCTTTAGGGCCCATAGCCAATAATCTAGTGAAACAGGAATTGGCGCCAATAAAGACTCTACCGTCCGGCATTGTGGGTGAGGTAATACATATTGACAGATTCGGAAACCTGATGACGAATATAGAAGCTGGAAACCTGGACAATAACATAAATGGCGTAATCGCGGGTGAGGCGATCCTGAAGGACGTAAAGAAGTATTTCAGCGAGGTTCCTGAAGGTGAAGGGATTGCAATGATAAACAGCTTCGGTTATTTGGAGATTGCCATAAATAAGGGCAGGGCGGATGATAAGTTCAAGATGTCCATGGGATCAAAGGTTTATGTCAAGTGGGGCTGAACGCTTCAGGGATCAGGAAGTTGAAAAAGAGAATACTTACACTGACAACCTCTTTTCCAGCTTATGATGAAGACCCGAATGGTGTATTCATTGCCAGGTTGATAAACGCCCTTCAAAACCTGGGATACCAGATTAAGGTCATATGCCCTTCAGACGGGGTTTTCCATGGGCGCAGGAAAGTCATGGGAGTGGAGACTTTTCGGTTCGCGTACTTTATCCCCAAAAATTTCGAGAAACTGACAAAAAGAGGAGGGGGCATACCTGAGAATATCAATAACTACTTCTTGGCGAAATTGCAGTTGTTTCCAATGATGTGTGTTTTCCTTTTTAGATCACTTTGGGAAAGTCGAGGTTATGATCTTGTATACGCCAATTGGCTTGGCGCAGGGATTGTGGGAGCGATCATAAACCTTTTGACTTCAAAGCCCCTGGTTGTTTCCTTTAGAGGGGATGACGGTTATTTAGCCAGGGACCGGAAGGTGTGGAGAATGCTCACATTATGGGTATGCGCGAGGGCATCCATTGTCGCGCCGGTGAGTGATGAAATAGTGCGGATTCTCAAAGAACTGGGTGTACAGGAGAAAAAACTGGAGCTGCCACGTTTTGGTGTGGACACTGAGTTTTTCCGTCCACCTGAGCCCAAGCCCCATAATTCAGAAGCTACGCAGATTATTTTTGTAGGAAGCCTGATCCCCAGAAAAGGATTACATGATCTTATCGAGGCCCTAAATGACGAAAGGTTGAAAAAAGTAAAACTGGTAGTAGTAGGAGAGGGCGCCCATGAGGAGCGTCTCAAGCGTCGGGCCGATTCCCTGGGGCTGGCCGAGAATATTGAATGGATGGGGATGGTGAAACCGGAAAAGGTGGCGGAGTTGATGCGGACATCTGATATTCTTTGTCTGCCCGCGTACATGGAGGGCAGGCCGAACGTGGTAAATGAGGCCATGGCGTCAGGTGTTCCCGTAATAACCACCAGAACAGGCGGAATACCGGATATGGTGGAAGAGGGGGAAACAGCGCTTTTGTTTGAACCCGGAAATGTGGGGCAATTGATGGAACATCTAATAACCCTTGTAAATGATCCTGAACGCAGGCGCATGATGGGAAGGAGGGCAAGGGAGTTCATACTGGAATCTCGATTGAGCTGGGATGATACAGCCGTCCAATTTGACGAAATATTTAAGAAAATACTGATATCCAAGGCTCTTTGATTTAAACATTCATGGCTTGTCTAATAATTCACGACCAATCATCAATATTTTACTCGCATTTTAGTGGACATTAAAAATCCATAAGGCTACAATTGAAGCTAATAATTCTAATAATACAGGCGCTCGGAAATTGAACCGGAACACTCGAACCTGCTTTGATCCACTAAGCAACAATTCAGAAGACGGCAAATCGTCCGCTGGTTTTTACAAATTAAGCTGAAAAATATAAGGGGAGGCCTTGGGAGCGTAACATTTTCCGAAATTGGCATGATTGGGTTTGTTAAATATATACTATGGTTTAATGCCATCGCGCATTCTAACAAATAACATTGAAGTTAGGTCGACAGCGTTCCGATTCGCTGTGTTAAATTCGCAGGCTCAGGAAACTTGGCTCATCGGAAGCAGGTCAACCCCTATTATGTTCTATCTTTGAAAGTGAATTCGTATAAGTCAATATAACTCAAACTTAACATTACTAAACAGGATTTGTACAAGGGGGTGACCAATGTTTGGGATAAATACCACTGGCTCAATCCATGATCCTTTTTCTTCCATCAAGACATTGCTGCTGTGTTTGACGCTAGCTCTGCTGGTCTTACTGCTATCCGTATTGCCCGTGTCCGCGCACGGCGGTGGCGGTAGTGGCGGCGGTAGTGGAGGTGGTGGCGGGGGTAACGGAGGTGAAGGTATGGTTGGGGCTAGCGGGGCCACAAGCACGAGATCCAAAATGCGGAGCCAGCAAAAGGCCAAACAAGAGAAGGAAAAGAGAGAGAAAAAGAAATGGGCGGCGTTTGAAAAAGCGATGAAAGAGATAGGCGAGGCAGTTGCTCCCAGCCCTGGCCCAAATGAGGCTCAAAAGTCTGCCATGAGCTTACCAAAGGGGCATCCAGAGTCTAAAGCACAGGCAAATAACCGCAATTTTGTTCTTCAAAGATCAATGTCCGGTATTGATAGGCAGTTTGCCGAGCAAGTCTGGGATAAGCCGGCTCAAACGCTCAAGAAGTTCATGGGGAAAAAGAAATCCCCAATGATGAAGACCGACCCTAAATACGCTCAGAAGACCAGTATTGAAATCGGCAATGTCATGTATTTACTCGGCAGGTTCAAAGACGCTGAAAAGGAATTCCAGAAAGCGGCAAATATTCAATCAGATGAACTCACATTGGCTGACCGGGCAATGGCCAAGAACAGTCTTGCCGCAGTAAAAGAGACCTTGGCGGATTACGAGTCTGCAATGAAGGAGTATGGCGCGGCCATCAACATGTTCCAACAGGGGAATAATAGGAACGGACAGGCCGCGGGATTAATGAATATGGGAGTTATGGCCATCAATAGGGGAAACCTTCGAGCCGCAATAAACTATTTTGATCAGTCCGCTCAATTGATTGAAGATTCAAATAAAGACGCGAAGATATTGACATTGATGAATTATGGGCGTGGTTTGAAGAAGTGGGGATTTGTGTATGAGTCCATTGGGAATTTTGACAAATCTCTTGAGCTGGCAAAAGAAAAAGGGGATCCGGAATTGATCACCCAAATCATCATAGAGAAGTCCAATGCGCTTCTGACAACAGGCCACGAGGAAGAAGCGGTGGCAATGCTCAAAGAAACCGGTGAACAACTGGAAGAGGGATCTTCTCAAAAGTATCTCATTAATCATATCCTGGCCAATGTATTTATGGATCAGGGAGATTTGGATAACGCGGAAAATTACGTGAAAAAAGGACAATACGTATCTGACGCGGCAAGGCTTGCTTACTTAAAGAAGGATTATAAAGAGGCAAAGAAAAAGTTCGATGAATTATATGAAAACAGCGAGTTATTCAATCGGGATTCTGATCGGTTCGTTTCATACATTGGGTTGGGCAAGATATTCGAGTCGCAAGGAGAGTTAAGGTCCGCTGAGAAAATGTACAAAAGGGCCGTGCAAGTGGCTGAACGATTGAGAATGAGCAAACTTCTTTCTGAGCGAACCAAGTTCTTTCAAACTCCAATAAATGGATTCAGGCCTGTAGAGGCTGCGGACGGATTGATAAGGGTAAGGATGAAATCCAACAGGATCGCGGATTCCATTTATCCTGGAGAGCTGACAAAGGCACGGATGTTCGCTGATACGGTCGCACGCAGGGCTGATATATCCAAGCTTGGCGTGGACCCGAAACTTCTGGAAGAGGAAGAGACTCTTTTCAATAGGCTTGCGGCCCTGAACAAGGGGCTTTCACTTACACCGGAAACCAAAGATCGTAAAAGATGGAGAGATATTTCCAGAGAAATCAGGAATGTTGAAAAAGACATATCCAAATTTGAGAAGAAGATAAAATCGTCACATGAACTTTACGCTTCAGTGCGATTTCCCGAGCCTTTGACCCTATCCAAAGCGGATCTTGAACCTGATGAAACCATTCTGGTGTTTGACGTATTGGAAGATGGTGTCGCGATAAGATTACTAAAAGGTAAAAAGATATTATTCAGCGAATTCCGGGAAATCTCATCAACTGAGTTGAACAAGATGATCGACTCTTTCAGGCGTCCATTTGAACGAGCGCAACTGGATGGATTTAACGCGGACCTTTCAAAGAAACTATTCGCAACTTTGCTGCAAGGGGCCGTAAAGCAGGTTCCAGAGGGCGCATCCCTGATAATTGTGCCAGATGACTCTCTAGCTGCTTTACCCTTTGACGCATTGGTGTCCGATGGTGACGTGAAGTGGCGAAAAACCGAGTGGGGGCGATCCCCTGGAGGCGTTAAATATGTATCGGATAGGAATCCACTGGTATTAAGACAATCATTAACCGCAATAACTCTGGGTCGTAAATTCAAATTTCCCAGTAACGATGGTCAGAGTCTGCTGGTGATGGCTGATCCGGTATTTCAGGCAAGCGACCAAAGGTTCAAAAAAGCCTATGCCGCAAAAACGGGTAATAAAGGGGCGGATTCTGATGTTAAACTGATGGAACCAGATGACTTTCTTAATAAAGTCGGTTTTGATCTCACTAGGCTGGAAGCAACCGGAAAGTTGGCTGAACGCCTTAAGTCGATGTTTGCTGAAAACGCGAAGGCGCTCACTGGAGTGTCGGCCAACAAGGACGCCCTTTTTGGGAAAGAAGACTCACACCTTGATAAATACAGATGGATAGTGTTCGCTACACACGGGTACGCGGCCTCCGACGTTCCAGGTATTATGGAGCCTTTTATAGCCCTTACACGCACACAAGGCCAAAGTGACGGATTAGTTAAAATGAGTGAGGTCCTGCACTTGAAATTGAATGCTGATCTGGTTGCAGTGACAGCTTGCCAGACAGGTTATGGCGAGGTAGTTGAAGGTGAGGGAGTCATGAGCATAGGCAGGGCCTTTCAATGCGCAGGGGCAAGGTGTCTTTTAGCCAGCCTTTGGAGCGTGTCTGAGGTCACGTCCGTCCAATTGATGGAGGTGTTGTTTAAGGGCCTAAAACAAGGAAAAACAGTGACACAGGCGCTGAGTGACGCGAGGAATGATCTCAGGGGTTCAGGGTATGATCATCCATTCTTCTGGGCAGCCTTTGTGTTAACAGGTGAGGTGGAGTAGCCACATTCATAACTTCGCTCAAAATTGATGTAGATTCGAATGGTTAGAATATTCCGTATGCTACTTTGATGGTTATGGTCCTCTTTGGAGAATCCAGCAAAAAAGACGCGGATTCAAAAGAAGGAGGACCAAACCACGCTTTTGGATTGTTGGAAAAACCGAACCCCTCTTTAGGGATTCCAAGTATTCCGTAATCCAACTTGCCATTATTGTTCTCGTCATGGAACAGTGCTATTGCATACTTTCCATAAGGAACTCCATCAAAGAAAGCTTGGGCCGAGCCATCAATTATTCGGGCCATTTCAACCATATAGGCAGCTTCGGAATCTTTAGGGAAGCTCTCTTTGGATTTATACAGGGCCAGATGAATTCTTCCTTTGTCGTTGCCGAGCCCTGTAATTGATACTTCAATGTCTCCCATTGCCGTTGTTTCCTGTGCGGACGACAAATGAACCATAAACCCTATAAGAATAAGAGTAATAGATAATCGCAATATATTCATACCCTGTCTCCAGCCGGACAATCTTGAATTATGAAACTTTATAATATTCAGTGGAAACCATTCAAATAAATCGCAACCCAGTTCATTGCCCTGTGAATATATAAACATTTCATGATAATCTTATTCAGGCAATTGTTTACAGGCGCTTGAAACGCCTCTTTTCAAGGAGATCGATCGCATGCTCACCGCAGGAATTGATTGTGGCGCAAAGAACACAAAAACGGTTATTGTACGTGACGGAGATATTCTGGCCCGGGCCGGAGTCCCCACTGGCTTCAATCAAATGGGGTCAATGGAGAAGTCCCTTGATACGGCCTTGGATCTCGCTGGTTGCAATACAGAAGACCTGGATTTCATTCGCGCCACAGGTTCAGGCGCCAAATCAATTGGTAACAGGTATGTTAAGGTCAATTCCGTAAAGGCCATGGTTGTAGCCGCGCGGTACTTTTTTCCCAACGCGGGGACTGTTGTGGATGTTGGCGCGGAAGGGACGAGTGTGGCCAAGATCGGAGCCCAAGGTCAGGTTGAGGATTTTACCGTAAATGACAAATGCGCGGCTGGGTCAGGCGCGTTCATAGAATCTATGGCAAGGGCCTTGGATACACCCATGGACGAGCTTGGCGCCCTTGCCCTGGGATCGACCAATAAGATATCTATTAACGCCCAATGCGCAATATTCGCGGAGTCCGAGGTGGTTGGCTTGATACACGGCAATGTTGAGAAAAAAGACATATCAAGGGCGATACATGACGCCATAGCCGGCAGATTGGTATCAATGATCAGAAGGGTAGGGTTCAACCCTGAGCTTTGCATACTCGGGGGAGTTGCAGGAAACCCTGGATTTGTAGAGTCTGTAAAAGAGGAGCTTGGCGTGGCAAACGTGCTGATTCCGGATTATCCTGAATATGCAATGGCCTTGGCTGCGGCTATTGAAGCTTCGACAACTAAAGAATGATCGGTCACTATGAGCATGGCCGGGTGGAATAATGAAGGAAGCGTAATGGAGACAGAAGCAAAAAAGGAATATTGGAGATGGGAGGAATCCAGTTGGGTAAATACGGACGCGGATTGGGCGCGCGCAAAATTCATCACAGTTGGGGTGGATTTCGGGTCTGTTAGTTCCCAGGCTGTTATAATGGCTGATGGTGAGTTGATTGCATATAGCAACATGAGAACAGGATCGAATAGTCCTGAAAGCGCAAATATGGCTTTTAGAGCGGCTTTGGGCAGATCCGACCTTGGGCCGGACAATGTGAGTTATTGCGTGGGAACGGGCTATGGCAGAGTCAACGCTCCAATGGCGAATAAGACCATAACTGAAATAGCGTGCCACGCAAGAGGCGCGAACTTTATATATGGCGATACCGTGAGGACGGTCTTGGACGTGGGCGGCCAAGATATTAAAGCAATAAGGGTCGATAAAAACGGTAAGGTCAAAAATTTCTTGATGAATGACAAATGCGCGGCTGGAACGGGGCGGGGGATGGAGGTAATTGCTGATTTGCTCTCTGTGCCGATTGCAGACGTTGGAG
>CAZFJT010000036.1:0-6672 GCA_964519135.1 uncultured Syntrophales bacterium
GAATACCTGTGTCTTATAAACAAATATAGTTTTCACTATCCCTTGAAGCAATAGCATGGTTGGAATCAAATTATATCATTCCATAATCCCAGGTACCCAAAAGTGATCAAACCATTGTATATCATAAAATTAAATCAGGCGAATCGAACTCCTAAAAAGAGTGAATCGCCTGACCAATAAAACGAGCCATAATGTGGGTGAATTTACAATCCAGAGCAATTGTCAATGGTTGTACCCCGCTCCCTTGAGCATCATTCTCAGGGGTCCAGTGATGCCGGGTTTCTCTTTTACTTGCTTTACACTTTTGTTAAACCGCTTCATGGTTGGGGCTTCTGAACCTTGGTTATAAAGGCCAGCTTTATTGGCAACAACCAGGCCGTTATCAGTCACATAGATCACAGTTCCCAACATTACGGCTATAATTAAATGTCGCATCCAGCCCTCCTGTAATAGTTCTTTTTTATTTGATTAGTTGCAAATCAGTGAAAAAAGATTCCAAATTTTTTCAAGGAGCCCATGACCTGGTTGATAAACAGCAACGCATAATCAGATCCGTGGCGGTAGTCAAAGTTCTTCTTGCGCATCCAAGGAGATATTTTTTTGTAATCAGGCTGACCTATCGTCAGCAAATGGGTCGAATAGCCTTAGATCCTTCATCGCGCCAAAAGGACAGGCCATGCTGCACATACCGCACGCCACGCACTTGCTGGAGTCGAAATTCACTTCCATCTCCGGTCTTTGCATACTGAGGGCCCCAGTGGGACATAACCCTGTGCACGCGCCGCAATGGACGCAAAGATCCTCTTCCTTCCAAAGCTTGTCAGCGAGGTTCTCGACCCCGATCTTGCTTTCTCTAAGGAATTCCAGGCCTTTCTCAATTTGCTCTTCTTCCCCCTGTAGCTCCAATATGAGTCTGCCTTCTCTCCTTGGAAGTATCTTCGCCTCCAGGATATTGAAGATAAGGTCATAATCCGTAACCAGTCTGTATATGAACGGTTTGTACATTATGTTTGATTTGAATATTAACAGTACGTTTTTAGAAACCATGTCATCACCTTTCCCCATCGGAAATCACGGTTGATATCTCCAATGGATCGCCTATCCGTAAAATCCCCCATTAGTCTAATGGAACAAGGCCCAGATCTCCCTTTACAGCTATCTTGTCCCCTATTATAGCCAAGGCCGCGCTCACCCCTTCAATTGTGAGAGCCCAATCAATCGCGTTCTGTAGATCACGTTCTTCATTGATCCTGTTGCCCATTGCAGTGGCCACAGCGTCCGCCAATGGCGCGTCCCTTGAAATCACCATCGCGCAGTTCGCTCGGCCTTTGCTCAATGATGGCCCCACAGTAGCGGAAGAGGCGCATACACCAATTGGAAGAGGGCTCGGAGGGAGCCTTAATCCCAACTTGCCTGAGAATGGCGACCCAGGGGCTACTACACCCACTATGGTTTCATGATACACTCTCATGAAAATGTCCCCTCCATTCTCTATCATGACTTCCTCAGAGTATTCCATCAACCCCCTTCCAACATATTCGGCCACAGCCCCTGCCACAGCCGCCATGGGACCTACACCGGCTTTTTTTGAGGCCCTTAACATCCTTTGGGGCGCAAACTTTTCATCCCCCAACTCAGGAATAGGCGCCAGGGTACGCAAGAATTCCGGCCTTCTTAAAATTTCAAGCTCCACTTGCGCCCTGGCCTCAACAATAAGGTCATGGGCCTCCCTTTCCAATTTCTTAAGGGCCTTGATGTAAAGATCCGAGGACTCGACCTTTACAACAAAGGTCTCGAATCTCCCGTGGATTGAGAAATCCCTATATTCCCTGGGGCCAAAAACCTCCATAGAACCCCTTTATTGTTCGAATCCCTGAAAATCAACAGTGGGCAAAGTCTCTTGAGGTTCCCCAAGAGTAAAGCTTCCTGACTTGATCCACGTTTTTAATATTTCGGATATTTCCTTGGCCTTTGAATAGCTGGATAATGGCGCTGAGGGAATCTCTTTGCCATTGAACTTGATCGTTCCAGTCTTGAGCTGTTCATAAGTGACATGGGCCAGTGGAGCGCCTCCGAATTGGGGGTAGTCCGAGCCATAATCAATTATGGGCGCGTAGATTTCAGAATCAGCTATAGAGGTGAATTTTGCCAACGCCTCATTGAGTATGGGTATGGGGATTCCCAATCCCACATTCAACGAAGTTCCGTAACCTGTTACTGAAGCGCCCCTCAGAAACTTGGAGGTCATCTGCTTCAAATCTCCGCGAACGGATATTGTGCCCGCGCCGCCCATAACAACGCCGTTTGAAGATCTAGCGGCGTTCGGGTTATGCTGGGTGCCCTCGCCTATGACGTATCCTATACCACCTCCAAGGAATATTCTCGTTCCCAGGCCTATAGTCCAGTAGTATGGATCATTCAAAAGCGGACTCAACTGACCTGAAGTGGAAAAGTTCACGTTTCCCCCATCAGGTCTTAGTATTCCCATGTACGTATATATTGTCTTCTTTGATAGATTTATCGCGCAATTATAATTCTGATAAGCGTTTCTTGCATTCAGCAGGTATGCGTATGGAAAATCCTTTAAGCGCATGGTGGTGTTGTAGGCCCTTGATGGGTAGCAATCAGTGCCATAGGAGCCAACATCCAGGATGATCTCTTTACCGGCCACAAGATCTTCTATGACGTGGCCGCCGCCATACTTAAACCTGCCTGGAAAGACCTTGTTCAAGGGATCATCATCCCTTGGCTGGGTTACTCCCAAGTAGCAATCCACAGCCGCAATCGCGCCGTAAGCCTCCACCCCATTCATAAACACTTTGGAGCCGCGAATTCTCGGCTGGGAGTGTCCGAAATTGAAAAAGGCCCCAGATGAACACATTATTCCGAAAGTTCCAGTGGTCACCACATCCACTTTGCGCGCGGCCTCAACAGGCCCCATTTCCTTTGTCGCGTCGATCATTTCCTCAGCGGTTAGAACCACAGCGTCTCCGTTCCTGATCTTTGCGTTGATTTCCTCATAAGTCTTGTTCACCTGGAAATCGCTCATTTAAATCCTCCCATGAATTAGAGCCTGATCATAAAAGCTCTGAACCTCTAAATTAGTCTTTCTTACAAAAATGGTCAAGAAAGCCGTTCAGGTCAAATGGTCATCATTTGAGATAGTGGGGAAGTATAACTGACATCTGCCTTGGTCCACAACCTTGATTATTTCAAGAGTCCTTTGGGGTTTTGTCCATGGGCCAACAAATCTAATTTGCCTTTTATTTAAAAGACACCTTTGCCATGGACAATGACTACTTTATACTTAATGGGCCACGTGGACGGTTGGGCCGGAAGTCTATTCAGGAGGCGGTGTGTGATGAAAGCGGAAGTTTTGACTATCGAATCAATTGAACAGGCGGTTGAGGCTATCGAATCCATAGGCGCGTCCAATAGTGAATTCATGGCCACAAGGGCTATTCAGGTGAACTGCCTGGTAAAGGACGTGCCAGTGGAGAAGGCCAGGGATATAAAAAAAGTTTATAATGAAGTGGGCGCTGAGGCTGCAATTAGTCATGAAGCTTTTTATGGGGAGGATTGCGAATCCACGGATATGATGATAATGGGGACCCTAGCGCACCATAGGGAGGTAAGGCGCGTACTGGAGCATAGAAAGGATCTAGAGGATATTATTCAAAGAGTAAAAACATTGGTTGAACGCGCAGTGAACAACACGAGTGAAGATTCAGCCAAATAACCAGACTCAAAAAGGGAATCGCCATGACCATAAGCGCTTGGTTTAGTATAATTATGGGCGCCCTGGTTGCACTCATAGGTTTGATAAATCCTTTACTGATGGGCGAAGTTCTTGGAAGGCCTAATGGTTCGGAAACTTTAAGGGGCCTTCACAGATGGCTGGGAAGATTATTTGTACTAGGTTTCCTGGCCTTTTTTGTGTACATGGCGCCCAGAGCCGCTTATCTGAGTAATTTTCCGGTTTATGAGGCTATGCACGCGATACTTGGGTTTACACTTCTACCCCTGATCCTGGCAAAGTATTTAGCCTCAGTAAGGTACAAGAAGTACATGAATTCCCTGGGGACCCTTGGGCTTACAATTGCGGCTTTGGTGTTCACTCTCATCTGCCTAAGCTCGGGCCATATATTAATGGAAATCCTTTTCAAGGCTTGAAAACAAAAAGCGCCCCTTAAGGCCAGAAAAAAATCAAAGCCTCATTTGGAACGCTAATTAATATTCACAGCCGCGAGCCGCTTCCTTCAGCCCAGCGGTAAAAACTGCGTTATGAACTATCGACGTTATCTCAAATATTTAATTTGAGAAGGTCGCCTAGTTGCCCGCGCTCTTAGGCTTCGAAGCTGTGGCGGCCGGTTTTCTGAATATTAAAACCAGCTTATTGCCCTGTACTGATATGAGGCGGTTGCCTTCAATCTCAGAGTCCAATGGGCTCAACCTAAGATTATGCGCCTTATTGTACGCGTCTATGATTTTATCCCTTCCCAGCACTTCTCTCATGTCCAGGTCGATTTCTACGAGATTTCCATTGGAATCAAATTTGTAAGTTGCGTACCTGAACCACTTATCGCCCCTTACAATCTCTCCGATTTCTTGGCCTCTGTCTTCAAAGGCAAAGTGGAGTGGACTCTTCTCCATGAGCCCCAATACGACTCCTTTGTTCATCCCAAGTTTGATATCTCTGTACCCGTCCGGAGCTTTTGCGTGAACAAGAGCTACAGAAGAAAAAACCAACGCTGCGCAAACGAGAACAACCGTTCCCAATCTCACCTTACATAATCCCATAGCTTTCTCCAATATGGATCTGTACATACATCATACTACTTTAAGGTCAATTAGAAAAGTGAAAGTCGCGACACAATACAGATCTTCCGCATATAATTTGTTATTCAAGGCGCATTTTCCACCTGTCCATACTCCAATTTTTTTTGAAAATGATCTGTTAAATACGGTTCTCTTCTCTGTACACTTCAGGCCTGTACCTTTCCCATTCAGGGGGTACAGAGGGCCTTTCGCGCCTTGGAGTCATGGGCTTTGGTTTCCTTAACCTTGGTTTGGGTCGCTGTCCGGACGCGCTGCTCTTAATAATTCTTATTACTTTTTTCACAAGATTAACAGGAATGGCAAAACCAATTCCCATATAACCCCCGCTCCTGGAAAGAATAGCCGTGTTCATTCCTACGACCTTTCCATTTATGTCAACCAATGGCCCGCCTGAGTTCCCGGGATTAATTGCAGCGTCCGTTTGAATGAACTCCTCATAGTCGAGGATGCCCATTTTGGATCTTCCCTTTGCGCTGACTATACCCGCTGTCACTGTTTTCATTAAACCAAAAGGGCTTCCTATTGCCAGCACCCAATCGCCCACCTGGAGGTTGCTTGAGTTACCCAGGCTTGCGTACGGAAGATTTCTGCTTGTGAACTTCAATACCGCGACGTCGCTTTTCGGGTCCGCTCCGATCACTCTGGCCTTGTACTTTTCCTTTTCACTAAGAATGATCAGTATTTCATCAGCGGCCTTGACCACATGTCTATTTGTAAGCACATAGCCCCTTGGGTCAAATATAAAACCAGACCCAAAACCCTCACGCTTATAATTTCTAGGCCCCTCCCTGAATTGGAAGAATTCCCTGAACAGGTCGTCTCCAAAGAATTCCCTGAACGGATGATCCCTGAAAAATGGATCAAGGCCATGTGGAAGTCCGGGCGCGGTCACATTCCTCACTGTAGACACATTAACCACAGCAGGGGTCACCGATCTGGCCACAGCCCTGAACGCGTTCTGCATCTGCCTTAAATCCGGCACAGCGGGATGAATCTCTCTTGCCAAAACGGTCCCATCAAAGGGCGTTATTAGGAAAACCGTGAGGATGAGTATTAAGCCCAATACCTTGAACCAATTAATCCAGTGTCTGAAAATAATTTTCATAAGTCTTGTCAATATTGTCATAATCCCTTCTGCGGCCCTATGTATAAAAACCTTTATCTTGAGCGTCCACCCTGACGCGAGGTTGCTTTGGATCAGGTTATATGGATGCTATAACTGAAAACTATCAATTTAATAGGATTAAAACAAGGTCGTGTTGATATGTCTATGGGCAGCTTCACAGATCAATGACATTTGCTGATGTTACTTTAAGGAGGCCATATTTGAAGACCATTTGTGTCATTTTACTTTCCATAATGTTAGTGGGCGCGCCTTATGGGGCCGTACCAGAGAATCTGTTCAAAAAGGCGACGCCCGGCCGGATGCTCCAATTTCCAAGGGATCATGGAAAGCACCCTGATTTTGAAACTGAATGGTGGTATTTCACAGGTCATTTAAAGGATTCTAAGGGAGTAGAGTATGGCTTTCAGGTAACTTTCTTTAGAAGGGGCATGTTTAAGGACGCCAACAAAGGAGATTCCCAATGGGCGGTCAGGGATGTGTACCCCGCGCATTTTGCCCTTTCTGATCCAAGCGCTGGAAAATTCTACCACAGTGAATTGATTTCCAGGGAAGGGCCGGGATTGGCTGAGGCTTCCCAAGATAAGCTCCACATAAGGGTTAAAGACTGGTACGCAAAAATGAAGGGCGATAAGATTCAACTCGCGGCTTCTTCAGGAAGCGAGAACCTTCAGTTGACATTAACCCCTGAAAAACCTTTAGTATTGCAC
>CAZFJT010000036.1:6682-11725 GCA_964519135.1 uncultured Syntrophales bacterium
TTCTCCATAAAGGGGAACAATCCTTCCCAGGCTTCCTATTACTATTCTTTCACAAGGCTCAAAGCCATCGGCGCCTTAATAATAGGAAACGTTAAAATGGCCGTCACAGGAACCGCTTGGATGGATCATGAATTCGGCTCAAGTGTGATGCTTGCGGATCAGTCCGGGTGGGACTGGTTCAGTATTCAAATGGACGACCGTTCAGAGCTTATGGTCTTTAATATGCGAAAGCAGGATAACTCAAAGGAGAGGTATTTCGGGACTTATGTGCGACCAGACGGGGTTGGGGAAGACTTGAAAGACATGGAAATTACCATTGATAGCAAGGAAACATGGAAAAGCCCGCTTACCCAAGCGGTTTATCCTTCAGGCTGGAAGATTTCCATCAAAGAGCTGGGTCTGAATCTTAATGTTGTCCCTTTGATGAAAGACCAGGAACTCATTTCCAAGGGGTCCACAGGGATTGTGTACTGGGAAGGAGCTGTGAAAGCGCGTGGCGCCAAACATGGGAAACAAGTCACAGGCCGCGGTTATGTGGAGCTGACAGGGTACGCGCATTCAATGGCCGGAAGGCTATGACAGGAATCATGCTCCTGGAATAAAGGACATCTCGAGTAGACTTTGTTTGGCTATGCTATGGATCACACGCGCCGGCCGCCCGCCTTTTGGCGGAAGCTCCGATTCGCTGTGTTTAAATTCGCAAGCTCAACAAACTTCGCTCGTCGGCCTCCCGCCGCCCGGTTCCCGGTTCGGCTCACTCTACTTCCATTCCCAGATTCTCTCCTCTCTGCCCCTAATGACTGAGGGATTACGCGACCGACCATTAATGTCTTGACAGGGTTGATTGATGATTGTACAGTAAAATTTTAGAAAATATATTATCTATTTGTAATATCTTGTTTATTCTATCTTGCCGGCAGAGCCGTATTTGGGGTGTGGATTGAAATTGAAGCAAATAGTCATAATAGTTGTGATGTGCGCTCTTGTGAGTCCATGTCTGATAGTGGAAGCGAGAATGCCTCCACCGGGCCTCGGGTCTGTGAAGACATCCTATTCCGGTATGGGGATGAAACCATTATTTATGGATTTCGGTTATATGGCGGACTCAGGGGGAATAGGTATGGACCTGGATCTCAAGGGAGATGGGGGCGCGAATCTCGATGACTATTCAATGAATATCAAAGCCTCTGGAATTCATTTTGGATTTGGCGCCCCAATTGATCTGGACGAATTGGGACTTGTGTGCTTCTCAGGTTCATTTATCGCGCCTTTCGCGCAAACAGCGTCTGAACGTTATACGGATCTGAACGCAGGCGTCTCGTCTGTAAGCCTATCTTGGGAGACTTTAACATCCAAAGCAAGCTTTGAAGGGCTTTGGCAAGCGCCGATTAGAGATAATGTGAATGTTCTGCTGGGATTTCGTTATGAATCCTGGGAGGCTTCATTTTCGGATCCCTCAGGGACCGCGAACACCCCAGTATGGGCGGAGGCTGATCTGGACATGGATCTTTACATACCGCTTGTTGGCCTTATGATGGATCTGGGTCAGTTTAGTTTTGGAGTAACGGGTCTTCCCACATTACCGGGCTCAATAATTTACGGTGAGACACTTGGCGCGAACGAGAGATTGACCATGGATTCCTCCTTTGCCAGGGGGCATTGGGCTGAAGTGTGGTTCAGGTACTCTCCCGCGGGATTTAATATTGGACCCATAGACGCTGGGATGGGGTGCTTTGCAACCTTTAGTTCCGCGTTCGGCGCGGCCGAGCCGTCCATTGAAATCGAGTCCTCTACGCAAGCCGGGCTCAGGGATATTGGAATATACGATATCTCGGTTTACAGACGCCTTTGGACAATAGGCTTAACAGTTCAACTTGGCCTGAACTTACCTTTGTTTGAGTAAATCGTTAGCGTACCCTTTTAATGCCCTATTACAACTGAAAGTTCGGTTTCAGTAGTACATCTTCATTTAGCCCCCCCAATCGCGATAAATTATCAAAAACAGCTCAAAAGATTCCAGACAAAGCATTGAAGGCTGATACGATCATGGGCGCTGCGACGTTCCACTTTATAATCCCGCGCTTATCGCGAAATGTTTTAGTATTTACTACGCGATTTTGAGGTTTACAAATCGCGTTACGCGAAATCAAAATCGAAAATTATCACAAATTGCGCGATAAATTGCAATAAATTCTTGACTCGACGCGATCACAATGATACTTGCCCTTGCCAAGGGGAAAACAGCCCCCATTCTAATTCCCAGGGCTAAAATCAATTAGCCCTTGGGGTTTTTCCAGGATATGGCGCCTGGATTTAGCATTCCGGTAGGTATGGACACACCATAAATTATTCAATAGGTGTATGAAAAGGAGCTGCCAATGGTCGAAAGCGCCGTCGACACAACCGCGGGGAAAACGCCCATTTCAAAGGACTTTCATCAAAACTACGATTACTTAAAGGACTTGCTTAAAGCACTGAAGACACAAAATAACGCCACAGTGCGCAAGGCCATCTTTGGCGACACTGATCCCCCCAAGAAAATCACAAAGAAGCCGATGAAACAATCGGCCACATTTCTGCGCAAAGTGGAGCGCCAATGCGAGGAATGCGCTACGCCTCCAATCCCTGACGAGCTTGAATCGGCTATACGTGACAGAGAGAGCTCTGAGTGGCTTCCATGGGAAATGGAGGCCATTGAGAAGGTGGACGCCTGGAGAGAGGAAGTTCACCAAAGGCGGTCTGATGTGAAAAAGAAGATTAGACAGGCCATAGAGGTATTGAGAGATGGTAAGGACCTCAACGAATTGTCAGGTAAATAGCCTAAATAATTGATAAGTCTAAATAAGATTGGCCGTGGTAATTGCCGTGTGGCGGCTCTTTTTGGGCGGGAGGGTCAGGTTGCGTCAGTGATCAGTCACCTCCTGAGCCCGGAATAATAAGCAGGCGCCTTGATCGGCGGTTTAAGCGCTCTTGGCTATTTTATCTTTGCCAACGGCATCGGATGAATCATTGCAGCCTGCTGTATAAGTAGGATGCGAGTGGTATATGTCATCACCGTTTTCAGCAAGGTAGATTTCCCTTAGCCGGAACATGTTTTCACCAAATCCAATCGCCTCCAGGTATTTCACAAGTCTGCTGGGGTTTCGTCTGTACATTCCAATGAGATTTTTCCAGAAAATCAGTCGGTATGGGGCACGGATACCGTGTTTCCATAATAAGCGGAACAGACCTTTTATTTTTTCCATATCGTCATTGTTATTTTTTAGTTTTTTATATTTGGCCGCGATGGGATATTGCCGCGGTAAACCCAATGCCTTTCTTGTGGGTCTCATTGCCGAAAAATATCGATAAGATCGCTCAATATAGGCCCTAGGCTCATATAACCAATCGATTGTATTTCTGTATTCAGAGAATATCTCTGATTTGGGCCTGGTTGGAGTAAAGTTCATAACATCCGGGCCAAGCTCACCATCCGGATCCTTGAACAAAAGGCGGCCCTCCCTTTCCAATCTTTCGGAGAGTTTGGTATTAGGTAACGCGGCAAGAATATTCAACATGGCTGAAGGAATATTGGTTTCCTCAATAAAGTCTCTAATACGAGAGTCAACACCTTTTTCCTCTCCATCAAAGCCCACGACAAAGCTACCTATTACTGTCAGGCCATTCGCGCAAAGATTCTTCATGGATTCCACCAACGGGTTGGTAATGTTTTGACGCTTTTTCGTTCGCTCGAGGGTCGATTCGTCTGGTGACTCGATGCCAACAAAAACCTCACTAAAATTGGCTTCAGTCAAGAGATCCATCATCTCCTGATCTTGCCCGAGATTTACTGAGGCCTGAGTCAGAAAACCAAAAGGTTCATTGTGTTCCTTCATCCATGGAATAAGTTGATCCAAGATCGCTTTGGACTTTGAACGACTACCTATAAAATTATCGTCGCATATGAAAATAGTTCTGTTCCATCCAAGCTCGAAAAGCCTCTCCATTTCATTGGTTATTTGCACAGGATTCTTGTATCTGGTCTTTCGACCAAAAAGGTGGACGATATCGCAGAATTCGCATTCAAATGGACAGCCTCTGGAAGTTTGTACGCCCATTGCCACGTAGGAATCCATATCAAGGAGGTCAAATCTGGGGATTGGGCTCTCATGAAGGTCTTCTCTGTCGCTTTTTTCTATAGTTAGTCCTGTGGCGCCTGAGTTCAGGGCATGTAGAAGTTCTTCCCTCAATGGCTCAAGCTCACCCCTTACAACTATGTCCGCGCCTGCGGCCAAAGCCCCGTCCGGAACCGAAGAAACGTATGGTCCTCCAACCACGACCCTTTTATTCCTGCTTTTCGCTTCCTTTATAAGCAGGAGCTGATCTTTTTTTTGTACTATCATTCCAGTCAATAATATGGTTTCCGCCCAATTCCACATATCTTCAGTAACTTCTTGAAATTGTTGATCCACAAGTTTGAAGTTCCATTCCTGGGGTAGTATTGCAGCCACAGTGATCAGTCCCAGCGGCGGCAATAGGGCCTTTTTGTTCAAAAGCCTTAAAGACTGATCCAGACTCCAAAAAGAGTAGGGGAAGTTGGGATTAACAAGTAAGATATTCATAGATTAAAATTCCTCTGTTGAGCTTAAGACTGTTCCAGCGCCATGGGGAACAGAAGCGCGCCAACAAGTAAAAGAAATATATTAGCACCTTGATATTATAATGACAATGAGGTTTAGCTGTGTAGAGTTTTCAATTGGCGTTACTATGAGTCCGATTTTTTTTGTCGTAGATCGATGTATTGGTATGGCCAATATCGTGTATTCACCTGTTTGGCCTATCCAAGTGAGCCTATTGTCTCTGTCCGGACCTGCTTGCGAATGGATGAACTGAGTTCTGATATGCGCTCAACCTCTTTATCCGTCACTTGATATATAAAGAGGTCCTTCAAAACTTCTGCGCCATATTGGATGTAAGCTGAAGCCAGCCAGAATATCGGCAGTGCGCTCTGACCTGTTACAGCTATCTGAGCTTCCTTTACAGCCCAGTGATTTCCATTAAAGG
>CAZFJT010000037.1:0-515 GCA_964519135.1 uncultured Syntrophales bacterium
CAGAGCTATGGCTGGACGCTTGCAAAAGATTATTCGCGTGCTGGATCAAAGCCTCTCCCCATCTCTCAACATCAACATCCTCCGGGGGAAATGAGCAAATATCAACTTCATCAGGGCTTGCGGTCTCCCATTTCTTTCTAAGATGTTCCTTCCATTTCGCGCCGGACACAGCTTTCATACGATATTTCTGGGATCTTGAGAAGAAATGTCTCAGTCTTTTGTGGAGAATGATCTTATGACCATGGAAACGTAGGCTATCCTCATCAACCAGGATTGCGCCGGGGTCGGCAGGGTCATTGGTCCATTCGTAATCAGAGACAAATTCATGAACATGATAGGCGAAATCTTCATCCATTGCGGATCTTGCCGCTGCGACCAAGTGGTACATGTCAGGAAGGATCTCACCTTTTAATCTCAACCATTTTCTCAGGAACCTAAACCAGGCTAAAAGGGCATAGTCCGGAACTTCCTGGTGTGTCTGGGCCTCAAAGTATTTCGAAGCCGCCTTCATGACT
>CAZFJT010000037.1:525-2577 GCA_964519135.1 uncultured Syntrophales bacterium
ATTTGGGTTATTCTTGGTATTTCTATGATGCCTTTTTTCAATGATTCAGGGTGCAATGGAGCCCAAGCCATAGCACGAACAGATGGTCTCATTAATGGTTGGGCTTGGGGAGTGTCAAGCATTTTCAATAAAACAGGAATGTATTGTGTTCCGCCCACAAACAGAACGGTTTCATTCTTTTTGGCAAGCTCTTGCAAAATAGCCGCCATATACAGTGCGTTCCTGTCATCTAAATCCGGTTCGCCTGATGAAACCTTATTATTTGCTAATATTTTTTCTATATATTCTTTCTGTCCAATCTGGTCCAAAAGGTACGGGTCGGCTTGTGTTCCTGTGGAAAACATGGGAGGTCTTTCCACCAATGGATTGATTAGGCGCAATGGTATTTCTTTTTCCAGGGCCGACCTTGCCGCCTCGATTACACCATCGGCAGGGTCAATTACAAATAGATCCTGTCCTGAATCCGGTGAATCAAAGATTACCACCGAATGATAGGGGAGCCTGTGAATGCATGGTATTATCTCTTTTTCAAGAGCCAGGGGCAGGTCAACGCATATCACATCAGGCTGTTCTTTGAGAATAACCTTACGAACAAGAACTGCGGACTCGATTCTGTAGCGGGAAGCGCCAATTAGAGTTATGGCGCCATGACGAACTAAATCAGAGCAATTTTGGGCCATCAAGTTTGGCACGTGATTCTCCGGTTATCTGATAGAATGACTGATCCAACGCTTCGGAAAGCTCATTTTGATCAGCGTGGGCGAGCAATCTGTGAGCGAACCTGGCTATGTTCAGGCCATCCCTGACACTAAGATCTTCGTCCAATCTATGGGATTCCTGCAACATCTCAACCACTTCACTGATCAACTCATCAGATGGTCCGTCCAGCTTGCCGCGTAGAATGCGAAACTCCTCATCCCTGGTGGGGAAATCCATGTATATCGCGGGTTGAAGCCTTGAGTAGATATATTCGGGCACTTCAAATGTTGAAGCGTCCTCGTTCATTGTCACGCAAACGCGAAAGCCGGTTTCAGCTTTGACTTCCACACCGGAAACTATTGAATAAACGGATCTTCGCATATCCAGAAGGGGAGCGACAGAGGCCCAACTCTTTTCACTCATCCGATTGCCTTCATCAAGTAGGCATATCCCTCCCTTAATCATTGCTGAGACTAATGGTGAGGCCACATATCTTATTTGACCATTATCCGCTATAACAGGCGAGATGATCAAATCCTCCGGTTTGGTATCCACAGTGCATTGCATGATATACAAAGGCTGTTTAAGAATCTTTGCCGCGGTTATGGCCAATGAGGTTTTGCCGACCCCTGGTTTTCCAAGAATCCTTGGCTGCATTGGTGGATCAAGACCATCTTCAGCCCACGCGGCCAGAAGCTGTGTGAGAGGTTCTTGCATCCCGACCCATTCCACGTCTATATCCGGAGGGTCCATTAAAGTAATCTCAACACCTTTTATGGTAATCTTATTCAAGTCTTCAGACATAAAATGCGCTCCACCTATCTGCTGCTTCAATTTATTTTGCGGATCCTGACTCTAAGCCGCACATATAATAAAATATGATCGCGCGAAGGGGATTTTAGGTTATGGTCTCCTTCCTGTCAACCTGGCCGGGACTTGGCCCAGTTTTACGGGCGGTTTTGTATGGATTCCGGGTTCTCCCTGTTTTTAAATCCATCTGATAAAAACCTGATTTGACAAAAGAATTCCTTTATGCGTAAGTCTGGCCGTTCTTTGATCAAATTCACATAGGTCAAGTTCGACAAGATCGCCAATGGTTGATTGCATGTATTCATATGCGTTCACATTATACCTCTCGCTGATAATCGAAAGATCTATCCCCTTTGTCAGGCGCATGCCCATAATCAGAGCGTCTCTGAATCGATCCAGAGGCGTTAGGTCATTCATGAATCCTAAAGGCCGTCTTCCTTTGAATGTGTGATGAATGTATTGTTCCAAATTCTCAACATTCGCATATCGAAATTTTCCGGTCATGCCGTGTGCGCCTGCGCCCAGTCCAATGAACACCTCGTC
>CAZFJT010000037.1:2587-11154 GCA_964519135.1 uncultured Syntrophales bacterium
ACTTAAGGTTGTGACGCGATTCATGACCAGGCTTGGCAAAGTTCGAGATTTCATAATGAATGTAACCCCAGTTTTCACAGTGGTTTACAATCAAATCATAGCCTGCGGCTACATGATCATCATCAGGTAGATGTAAATCTTGGTTTTTAATCGATAGCGCAAGGTCGGAATTATATTTTAAGTCCAACATATACGAGGATATGTGGTCAGGGGTCCACAGCAGAGCTTTTGTTATAGTATCTGTTACAGATTCAACGCCTTGGGTCGGCAGACCGAATGTAAGATCAATTGAGACGCTTTTGAACCCAACTGCTCTGCAAGCTTCATAAGCGCTTATGGCTTGGGTCGAGTCATGGCCCCTTTTCATGAGTCCAAGGATTCGATCATCCAAGGATTGGATTCCAAGGCTTATCCTATTGATTCCAATACTTTTAAGGGCTGTCAGGTATTCTATGTTTGCGTCCTGGGGGTTGACTTCAATGGTGATTTCAGCCGAACCGGATATTGTCAGATTGCTGAAGATGTTTTCCATTAGATCCGAAATGTTGTTAATTGGCACAGTGGACGGTGAGCCACCTCCCAAATAAACGGTGTCAAAGGAAGTATCCGCTGGCATATCTGAATTTACTGAATGGTCCTTGAGGATCTCAATCTCTTTTTTGATGGAATCAATATATGGATCAATCAGATGGAAGAACGAGCAAGTGGTAAAGAATCCGCAATAGGAGCATCTTGACCTGCAGAATGGGAGGTGTATGTACAATCCGGCATATGGATCATTTGAAGGAAGTCGGGCCGGTAGGGAAGGGTATGTGGTTTTCTCGCTTATTATTTTTATTGTGCCTCTAATTCAGTCGGCTGTGGCCAATAGTTTCGAGCCTGAATTCGAACTTTCACAAAGATGTTCCATTAGAGCGGTAAGTATTCATTCACTGGAGTTTTTGCTGACTAACAATTAAGTCTAAAGTGTCGTAATCTTGATTTCAATCCTTCGATTCTGTTTTCTAGCAGCAGGGTTTTTTTTCTGTTCCACAGGATGAAACTCTCCAAGGGCTGAAGCGCCTACCCGATTAGGTGGAATGCCTTTGGATATGAGATATCTTACCACCTCCATGGCCCTGGCTGAGGAGAGTTCCCAATTGGACCTGTAGCGTCCTGAGCGCACAGGCACATCGTCAGTGTGGCCCTGAACCAGGATGATCAAATTAAGGTCAGGGGGTATTTTTGGCGTCATTTCCTTGAATATGCGAACAAACTTGTCCAGTTCCGTCTTGCCTTGTTCATTGATTGCCGCGCTGCCTGATGCGAAAAGTATTTCAGACTGAAACACAAAGCGGTCGCCTCTGACCTTGATATCACCTACGCCTTTAAATACTTTCGCGAGTTTCGCCAGAAAGTCGCTCCTATATTTCAATAATTTGGTTAATTCCTCAATCTGGTCCTCACGCTCTCCTAAAAGGTCTATCAACTGCCGGATCTTAAAGGTCTTTTTTGCCTCTTTTTCAGCGTCCTTTAATCTTTTAGCCAAGTCACTGAGTTTGGTGTTGAGGTTGACCACCTCTTTACTAAGCTTGGACGCGGAGGTTTTTGCAGCTTCTTCGGATCTCTTTGCGCCAGCCAATGCTGTATTCAACTGCTCTATTTCCCGGACATATTTTGCAATTCTGTCATTCAGATTCTTAACAGTGTCATTAATCTTTTTTATCTTAGCGTAAAGCTCCGCTATCTTAATTTCCTTCGCGCTCAATTGTTTCTTGATTTGTCCAAGTTCCAGGGATAGGGATTTCTTTTCCTTTAATTCTTGGTCGAGGTTCTTCTTTGCTTCAGCCAAGTTCCCAAGAGCAACCCGCAATTCATCTTCTGTAACACTTATGGTCTTTTCACGATCCGCCAGTTGGGACTTTTTATCCTCTAATTCCTCAGTTTTCCCAGAAAGCTCAATGCGTAATTCTTTTAGCAAGTCCTCCAGTCCTGCTGATCGCTTTTTCTCACCACTGAGAAGTTCCTCAAGCTTATCCAGTTCTTTTTGAAGTCTGTCAATTTCTTCAGTTTTTAGGGAACTTTCTGTGACTAAACTCGCTATCTTTTCCTCTTTGTTCTCAAGATTCTTGTTTAGTTCACTGAGTTTGGTGTTCCTTTCCTCCAACATCCTTTCCAGTTGTGACACATAGCTCAACTTTTTGGATATCTCATCTTCCAGGCGTCCGATTCTGGTTGTTTTCAACTCAATTTCTTTTTTGAGCTGAGTAATTTCATCTGCCTTTAACGTGGTTTCCTGTTCAAGATTTGCTATCTTTTCAGTGTTCGCGGCTATCTCTTTTTCGAGCCGGTCTATTCTTTCTGTCTTTAGCTTGATGTTGGCTCTCAGCTCTTCCAGCAGCCTAATTTTTTCCTCTATTTCAGCCTTTTTTTCTTCAATGGACTTTTTTGCGTTATTTATGTTTTCCTGAAGCTCTTTTAGTTGCGCATCTTTTTCCTTAATCCTAAGGTTTAATGCGTGTAACTGTTCGTCCTTTTTGCTGACAGTCCTGGAAAGCATGGTCTGGGTAACTGTGAATAGGGTGACAACAAATACAAATAGCAGGAGCAATCCTGTCATTATGTCCACAAAACCCGGCCAGATATTCGGGCCGTTATTCGAGTTCCGGACGGTTCTAGACATTGATATTACTCCTGATCCTCCGGCTCGGTCGGAATAAGGGAGTTACCTGGAATATGCTTGGATTCACCTTTTAACTGCCTTCGCCTATCAACCTCTTCCTGAAGCTTTTCCAGTCCCAAATCGTAAACAAGATCCATTCTTTCCCTGAGCTGCTTATTGTCCTCAAACACCGCGGAAACCTGAGAGGCCACTTCGGTCAATGGCGCAATAGAGTTGTTTATTCTATCGGTTAGGGTTTCAATGGCGTTTCTGGTTTCTGATATTTCCTGGTAAAGGGATTCCGCGCCTTGATGGAACGCTGTCATGGGTTTGTTTAGATCCTGGGATATTTGTGTGAGCCTTTCTCCAGCGTTATGCATTTCATTGTCTGACTCTGAAATAAGATCTTTAATACCCTCCAATTGGGCCGCGCTGTCTCTTGGGGCGCTGAGCAATCCCGCTAGTTTATTCAATAAATCCGTAACTTCCCTGCCGTGGGCGCTCACATACCTGGCAACGCCAGGAAGGGCGTCTGTGTTCTTCGCTATTCTCTCAAAGTTCAATTCATCCGCGCCGCTATCTTGACCCATAAAAGGTATGATGTTATTGGCTACAGCCCTGTCCAGATCCACAAGAAGCTGCGACCTTGATCTTCTGGCGGTCATTTCAGCAAAGCCCAGCACAAGGGAGCCTCCTAAACCAAACAGGGAAGTGCTGAATGCTGTGGCCATTCCTCCAAGCATCCCCCCCATTGAGTTTTTCAACTGTTCCAGAAACATGGTTGGATCATCGATTTGCTCAAGATCAAGGGCGGCTAAAACATCATTAACACCGTGAACGGTAATCAGTAGGCCCCAGAAAGTTCCTAAAAGCCCCAGAAATACCATGACTCCGAGAAGATAGGAGACGACTATTCCTCTGTTGTCAACAGATTGTGTATCAGCCTGGGATAATACAAGGGACAGGTCTTCCGCAGAATTAGGGCGCCTTTTAGAAAACGCCAAAATGGACTGCAATCTCTGCTTTACCATTCCAGACCTGACTGCCTCAGTTCTGTCCTTGATCCGCTCAAGTGTGGGCTCACTGAGATCAGAACCTTTTTCTACAGGCTCTCTGCCTTCAGAAGCTCTTTCAGGTTGGGATGGACCTTTGTGGCTCTTGGTCGCGCCGGGGTGGAATATCCTCCTTAGACGATGGGCGTCTGCGATACTTCTAAAGAGCTCAAAGAATGAAAGAATCAGTCCTACCAGGCCCACAAAGAGTATGAATCCATTGATAAGAGGTCTTTGCATATAAAAGGGAACCAGCTGGTCTTTAGTGTAAAAGCCCCCGAGCGCAACTAAGGCGCAGAAGACAACTGTGACCACTAAGCAGAACCAATAAGTTATGACGCTGATTGATCTATTCATGAAATGGGCCCCTTGAATAAGGCTGTGCCCCGGGATTCCGGCAAATAAGCCACCACCGGGAATTGGAAAAGAATATATGGATATATATTCTAAAACAAACGGCCGCGTCGCGCAAATTAGGATTGGGTTGTATTTTTAATTATTGAATTAAAAAGAAAGAATTATCGGCGCTGTAGATGATGGCGCAAAACAGAATATTCTCAGTGTTAGTCGTTATAATAAAAATCCGCTCAAGCCAAAAGAAACTGGGATCACCATTGGAGCGCGTTTACGGATACGGAAGCCCTGGTGAAGGAATAGGCGCCGATGGGCAGTCATTGCTCAACGGCGCGAGTGATATTGATCAGTCCAGGGTGTGCTTTCTAGTAACGTTGATGCCTGCGTCAGGGTTGGTTGTGTCTCCTGAAGATTCCGTCTTGGCCGTGTTTCCTGAGGGGCTATCAGATGTGGGAGTTTGCATTGTAGATTCCGGTGGCGCGGGTGAAGATCCAAAGGTTGATATTTCGTCAGCTTTTACCGGCGCGGACATTCCAATAGTGGAAAAGATTCTAACCATTAAGTTCCCAACCCAATCGCTGGGAATAAACTTCTCTGTGACCCAGACTATCGCGAACCCTATAGCCGCAAGGACGGCCGCTATTATCAAGAATATCACCAGTGCTATCAATCCGGTTAAAACTAGAGCAAAATAGACAGGAAAAAAGAATCCATAAACAAATCCCCTGCCAACCCTAACAGATTCCTGATCCGGCTCATCTTTGCCAAGGATGTCATCAAATACGTTAACGTACAAATTTTTTCTGTAATAGCTGAGCGCGGCGCCAAGAACACCTAAGATAATCATACCTATAAGTTTAATAATCATTTTAATCCTCCGTCTAATAGTCTAGCTAATTTAAAGGAATTTCCAAGTTTATTTTTTTCTTGACTTCTTTTTGGATTGTTTTGCCATTTTAGCACGCGATTTTTTCTTTTCTCTAGCTTTCTTTGAAACAGACTTACTGGGTCGCATTTCCGGAAGACCGAACGGAGACCCCATCGGATCCATGCCCGCGGCGCCCATATCCTGGCCCAGACCGCCCCCAAGCATCTTTTTAAGCCCTTTCATCCCTTTCCATCTGCCTCTTACTTTCCCGCCTCCAACAGCGGACATCAAGTCTTTCATATCTTTGTATTTTGTAAGGACCTCATTCACATCGCTTTGCTTTCTACCGGATCCATTGGCTATACGCTCTATTCTGCTCTGGTTTAATATCTCGGGATTCTGTCTTTCCTTTTTTGTCATAGAATTTATGACCGATTCTACTTTGACCAATTCAGAGTCATCTATTTGGCCTGGATTGGCGGCCATATTAGAAAAAAAAGGCAGTTTCTCCACTACATCTTGTAAAGGCCCCATCTTCTTAATATTTTTAATTTGCTCGAGAAAATCGGACAGGTTGAAGTCTCCGGCCAGCATTCTCATCGCGTCTTCTTCGGCCTTTTTCTCGTCGACTACTTCCTCGAAGTCCTGCACAAGGCCGACAACATCACCAAATCCCAAGATCCTGGATGCAAGACCATCAGGTCTGAACTCTTCAAGTCGATCAAGACCTTCGCCCATACCTATAAATTTTATTGGCGCCCCTGTGGCCTCTTTTATGGAAATAGCAGCGCCGCCCCTAGCGTCACCATCGAGTTTTGTGAGAACAAAACCGCTTAAGTCAATGCGCTCATTAAAGGCCCTGGCTATATTTACGGATTCCTGACCAATCATTGAATCGCAAACCAGGAGCACGTTATCCGGATTAGCCTCAGCCTGAATGTTTTTCAATTCGTCCATCAGAATTTCATCTATGGTCAATCGTCCGGCTGTATCAAATATCGCGACATTGCAGCCTATTTGCGCAGCTTGTTCCAGCGCGCTCTTGCAAATGGCCGGAGGCGCTGACCCCCCGTTGGAATATACTGGTATCTCCAAATCCGATCCGAGTTTCTTTAATTGGTCAACAGCAGCGGGTCTATATATGTCCGCGGCAACCAGCATAGGGCGCTTGCCTTTTTTTAAGAGTAATTTTGCCAGTTTTGCCGCTGTTGTGGTTTTTCCTGAGCCTTGAAGGCCGACCATCATGATGGAACTAACAGGTTTGGTCTTTAGTTGCAGGGAAGTGTCCGCAGGGCCCATGAGTTCAACGAGCTCATCATGGCAGAGTTTTATAAAATGGTCTCCAGGGTTTACCTTTAGTCTTTTGTCCTTATGTTTTACCTTGACCTGAACGATTTCACCAAGAGCCTTTTCCTTCACACGATCAAGGAAAGACTTGGCAATTTCATATTCCACATCAGCTTCAAGCAAAGAGACCCTTATCATTTGGAGAGCTTCGGTCAGGTTCTCTTCTGTTAATGCGCGTTTACCCTCCATATAATTACGCACATCATGGAAACCACGCGTCAAGATCTCAAGCACAGCATAATCCTCCTAACTAAAGCTCTTGCAAACAGGGTTTTATATCAAAACTCGCTACAAAATGTAAGCGTTTTCTTCACTTGCCGGGGGCGAGGGTTTCTGATATAAACAACACTTTTATTAGATAAACACCCGCATAAGGGATGACAGTATGATAAATCAACTAAAGAGATTTCATTTTAAGACTCAGGCGCTAGTGAAGAATCGCGCGGCCCATGAAATTGGCCGTATAGCCAAAGACATGGGCGCGACTCGTTACCTCATGGTAGTTGATCCCGCGATAAAGGAGAACGGTTTAGCTGAGCCTGTTATTCAAAGCCTCAACAATGAAGGCGTTCACGGTGAGATATTTGCTGAGGTGGAGGCTGAACCTTATTTGGATGGGGCTGAAGAAGCTGCGAGGATCGGAAGTGGCAATCGCGCGGATATAGTTATCGGCTTGGGCGGCGGATCTGCAATGGATACCGCAAAAGCCGCTTCAGCGCTCATTACCAATGGGGGAAAGGCGGAAGACTATGTGGGGTTGAACCTGCTCAAGAAGCCTGGCCTAAAAACAATAATGATCCCTACAACTGCTGGCACAGGCGCGGAGGTCACCTTTACCGCGGTGTTCACAAATAGGCAAACAAAGGCCAAAGGGGGGATAAACAGTGATTTCCTCTTCCCGGATGTTGCAGTTCTGGATCCTGAGCTAACATTAACCTGCCCTCCAATGGTAACCGCGTACACAGGAATGGACGCGTTGACCCACGCGATAGAGGCGTTGTCAGGAAAGGCTTCGACTCCTTTTACAACAAGCTTGGGGCTCGAGGCTGTCAGACTGATATCAGGCAATTTAAGACGCGCGGTTTACAATGGCGAAGACATCCAAGCCAGAGAGAATATGCTAATCGGAAGTTTACTTGGGGGCATGGCCCTGGCTGACGCTGGTGTTGGCGCTGCCCACGCCTTGGCCTATCCTTTGGGCGGGAATTACAGAATACCCCACGGCCTTGCCAACGCAGTAATGATCCCCTATGTGATGGAATATAATCTTCCGGCCGCAATAGAGCCGTATTCGCTTATAGCAAGGGCTATGGATCCATGCTACGAAATCTCAAGGCCCAGGGACCTGGCTGAGGCCGCTGTGGGTCTGGTAATGGAGCTCTGCGAAGACATTGGGCTTCCAATCACCATGAAGGGTTTGGAAATCCCTGAAGCGGACTTACCCGGGCTTGCTCCCATAGCCATGAAGGTTGCGAGACCATTGGAAAATAATCCAAGGTTCGTCAGTGAAAAGGACGCGATACGTATCTATAAATCGGCTTATGAGGGTGGTCTGGGGCCTGTTTTTTGCTAGAATTCCATTGGAACTATATAATTTATGATTACAACCTTATGTGTAAAAAAGTGTTGGATATTTAGCTACTAGTATAATAGAAACTCTACTCAATGAGCTGTAGAGACCTAGGAGGGCGTCATGCCTGGACATGAGTGGATGGGCGAGCTGGAAAAAGAGCAAGTTAACGAAGTCATGGAGACCGGTATTCTATTCAGGTACGAATTCGATAATGAACGCAAGGGCCTATATAAGGTCAAGGAGTTTGAAGAGAAGTTTGCCCAGTACTGCGGCTCAGTGTACGCGCACGCTGTCACATCAGGCACCGCTGCTTTAAAGGTAGCATTGGCGGCCCTTGGGGTAGGTCCTGGAGATGAGGTGATCACACAAGGATTCACTTTCATAGCAACCTTTGAAGCGATTATCGAGGCAGGCGCAATTCCTGTTCCAGGGGAGATAGACGAGACCCTGAATCTTGATCCAGAAGACTTTGAGAAAAAGATCACCGAGAGGACCAAGGCTGTAATACCAGTGCACATGCTTGGATCACCAGCCAAGATAGAGGAAATTATAAGAATCGCCGGAAAGAACGGGATACGCATTCTCGAAGACACCGCCCAAGCTCTGGGCGCGGGTGTAGGCGGCAAAAAGACCGGGTCCTGGGGCGATATGGGAACCTTCTCCTTTGATTTCTACAAGACTATAACCACAGGGGAAGGGGGCATGGTTATTACCAATGACAGGGAATTATAC
>CAZFJT010000037.1:11164-11665 GCA_964519135.1 uncultured Syntrophales bacterium
CGCTCGTGCACCGCCTGTCGATCGCCGCCTGAACGGACCATGGCCATGATCACAACCCTAACGTGGGCCGGGCAATGGAAGGACGTAATTTCCTTGGTTATAACTACAGGATGAGTGAGCTGCAAGGCGCAATAGGAATTGCCCAGCTCAGCAAAGTAGAAGATATGTTGGACCGCCAGAGAAGGAACCAATTACTGATCAGGGAAGCGTTGGATAGTATTGATGGGGTGAAATTGCGGGAGTTGCCTGAAAATGGCAAGGATAGCCACACTCATGTCTGCTTCTTTCTGCCGGATAAGGAAAAGGCAATTTCATTCCAGGGTAAGATGGCTGAAAGAAAGATCCCAAGCGTATATTTCAGGAACAATCTTTGGCATTTCTGGCCCAACTGGGAGCACATGGTTAATAGAAAGACCATATGGCCCGGGGACTATCCATTTGTGAAGCCCCTTTACCAGGGCGACATCGAATATCATGTTGATATGCTGCCCAAAAGCATGG
>CAZFJT010000038.1:0-3632 GCA_964519135.1 uncultured Syntrophales bacterium
TAAGTGAATATATGCAAATTTCCAATTGAGGCGCTTGACACAGTGGGCGCCAGGGGATACATAAGAGCGCTTGCGATGATAACTGAGATCAACGGTTTGATTTGGATAAAAAACAGGAGGACAAAGTGACAACATTAACAGCCGCTCCCCAGCAACCGGACCCGGTTGATTACATTAGAATGTTGAGCGGCCATAATATCAGCCCGGATAAAGCAGCCGAGGTATGGCCCCAAATAGAGAGGCACAAGTGGTTCCTGTCTGAAAAGCTCGGCCGGGATGTGGGCCTGCGAGTGGCCTGCATAGATTTTCTGGAAAACGAAGTAACTCTTGGGCTTGATACCAGTGATCTCGGGAGGGTCGGACTCCTTGAAAGACTCAACGCGCAGATATTGGATCCCCAGGTATGGGACACCATCTCTGATTCCCAGCCCCCTAAGCGGATTGTGGAGAAAAGAATCATTCTGCCCATAGTTGAAACAGGCCTTGCCAAAAAGCATGGAGTGATCCAGCCCAAGACAATAATATTTTTTGGTCCTCCAGGCACTGGGAAAACCCATTTCGTCAAGTCAATGGCAGGCAGGCTTGGCTGGTGGTACATTGAGATCAGCCCCAGTGAATTGATGGAAGAAGGTGAAAACAGGATCGGCGCAAATCTGAAGAGATTCATGGAAATGGCCCGGGAATTGGACAAAACAGTAATATTCATTGATGAGTTTGAAGAGATAGCCGCTGGGCGGGATAGCGCGTCAAGGCTGGACAAGTCAATTACCAATGAATTCCTCAAGCAGATACCAGCCCTTAGACGATCCGGCAAAAGAATACTGCTGGTATGCGCGACCAACTACATCCATCAATTGGACGCGGCCCTTCTCAGGCACGGAAGATTTGATCTCATAATACCAGTGGGTCCTCTTGACGACGCGACTCGCAAGGTGGTTTTCAGACATTATCTTGCCTCCGCGAACTCACGGGATGTGGACGTGGATTTCATTACAAGCCAGATTCCATACTATACGCCCGCGGACATTGAGTACCTGTTCCAGAAGGTTACCCAGACATCCTTTGAGCGGGAATATGAGCTTGGAGCTGAGCATTGTGTTGATACTGAAGCTTTTGTGGAGGCCATAAAAAAGGTTAAGCCCACGCTCAATGAAGAGATCATAAGTGATTTTGAAAAGGATTCCGAGACGTACAGCAGATATTAGATATAATATATTGGAATAGAATAGAAACAGCCGGGGGTCTTGGCGCTAATTGAACCATTTCCCGGCTGTTTTATAATTAGGCTGAGGCGCCGGCTTTTACCACCAGAAGATATAAAGACTACAAGTCCGCCAAAGGCTGGAGCAAAAGGCGCCTGACCGTTGATCATATGGAGTTTAGAAAGGTGTTAAAGCCTCAACGAGAATTCCAAGTAAAGACCCTCTACCCCCACGTCAGTGGAAAGCCTTCCCCTTTGGCCTTCCAGCTTCCATTGTTTGTATCCCATCTTAAGACCCGCGTCCACATTCCTGCTCACAGGCGGCGCCACTCCTGCGCCCAAGTCCCATGTGGACAATCCAAGACCGGCAAAGCTCATCCAGTCGAACCTTGCCTCAATCCTGGGCTTGAACCATGAAAAGTAACCCGTATTGGACGGTTCATACCTCACATGCGCGCCCATTGACGGCTCAAGGATCGTTTGATTGAAATCGGAGCTTCCACCATCTTCTTCTCTATTCTCAACCCTCTGCATCCACTTTATTATATGCAGGTCTGCGTTCGGTCCAAAGACGAGGTCCTGTCCGAATGCCACATCATAATCAGCGCCGAATCTGAAAGTGGTAATATTTAGATCCGAGAATATGGAGTCCTGGGCCTTGATCAAGGTCCCTGCGAAATTACCGTCCGCGCCCGCGTGGCCTGGACCGCTCCAATGCCATGGCACATATTCCATTCTCGCTGTTACCTTGTCCCACATTCTCAAATTTGCGTACAATTCCCAAAGGGTATTCTCTGAGGGAACCCTAAGATGCCCCCTTAATAAGAGATATGTGCCTTCTCCGCCCGCGCTCTCAGCGCGCACAGGACCGGATACATTACTGAAGAATGGTCTCATGCCAATTTCAAAGTCAAAGCCGCTCCTGGGGCATAGAACCGGGGTTCGAGAAGCCCCTGCGGCCCTATTCCATTCGGGGCTACCATCTTCATCGCCATACCTGGCGCCAGCGACTCTCAGGTCTGAAGCGCGTCCTTCAGATACCTTGACCTTGATAGGATAATTGTATTTCTGATCCCACGCGATTGCTTGAGACGCCGCAATCAAGAATAATACCGGGATCACAAGAGCACAAAGTGTGCCTTTGGCGCCCCTTAGTAACATATGCTTACCTCCGAGCGGGAGCCAACCGGAAATGTCAATCCGCATAGTCCAAATTTAATGTGTGAATCCATAGCCCCCTCAACTGGGACTGAGCGCTTCCAGTAGACGCCGTTGTTTCCAGAGAAGCGGGACCCTTTTTAAAAAGTATCGGGGGTTCCCGCACGTTGTTACTAACGCCTATCCCAAACCCCGCGAAAAGTCAAGTTATTTGTATAAATATTATCTTATGATATACGGTGGTTATATTGATAAGCTAAAGTAATACATTATCATTTTGCATGGAAAAGCGCCCTTTATTTGCCTATGCAGAATCTTTCAAAAACACGGTCCAGAATTCCATGGTCCACACTTTCCCCTGTAATCTCTCCGATCCCGTCTAAGGCATTTCTCAGGGAAATCGCAAGTAGCTCCGGCGGCGCATAGACGCCGGCTTTGATTTGATCATAAGGTTCTTTGATATACTTAAGGGCTTGTTCCATTAAAAGCGCGGCCCTTTTATTCAAAGACCCGATTTCATGGTCGTCATCCACAGCCAGGATCTCTTTGGCAATACTGGCCAGGGCTTCTCTCACAAGCTCTATTCCCTGGGAATTCAGCGCGCTCACCTTGAGAATCTTCTCAGGCTCAATCCAGTCCGGCGCCTTGAATCTTGGCTCTGACACGCATTTGTCCATCTTGTTCAATATGAGTAAACATCTTCGATCTTTAGCCAACCTGAGCAATCGCTCATCTTCATGATCCACAGGCTCACTTATATCCATTGTTACAACCAAAATATCCGCTTCATGGGCCCTATCCATAGCCCTGGTGATACCTTGGGACTCTATGGCCTCAGGGTTCAGTCTTATCCCAGCAGTGTCGCTCACCATCAGCAAAGCGTCAGCTACCATCAGTCGCTCATCAATCACGTCCCTGGTGGTTCCCGGATAAGGGGTGACTATGGCCCTATCGTCCTGAACAAGCGCGTTGAACAGCGTGGATTTACCAACATTCGGTTTTCCAATAATAACGGTCCTGACTCCGTCTCTTCTGGGCCTTGCCGCATGCGCGTCATTGACCATTACTTCCATTTCCCCGACTATATCACTCAATGGGGCAATTATTTCAGGCTGGGGTCTTTCGTCATCCTCATCAAAATCAATATGGGCCTCCAATTCGGCAAGAAGATCCTTTATGGAATCTGACACGGATCTTGTCTTAATGGACATTTTGCTATCCATGGCTGCCCTGGCTTCCCTTAGACCGGCCAAGCTCGAAGCCTCTATGATAT
>CAZFJT010000038.1:3642-11616 GCA_964519135.1 uncultured Syntrophales bacterium
CTATGATATCAATGACCGCTTCGGCCTGGACCAGATCCATACGTCCGGAAAGGTAAGCACGCATGGTGAACTCGCCCCTTTTTGCCAATCTTGCCCCTTGGACAACGAGGATTCTTTGAACGGTCTCCAAAATAAAAGGGCTACCATGGAGACTTAACTCCACGATGTCTTCTCCTGTGTAGGAATTGGGAGCGCGCATGGCAATGGCTATACCATCGTCAATGGTCTCCCTGGATTGGGGATCAACCACCCTTCCGTAGACCGCCCTTCGATCGGGATAATCTTGCATATCCGATCCACTGATGAAAATGGAATCAAGTAGCTTTATGGAGTCAGGGCCACTCATTCTTATGACCCCGATACCTGAAAATCCCCTGGGAGTGGAGATCGCTACTATTGTGTCCCCTTGATGAAAGGTCATGGTTGCTTAGGGGCTTTGGAAGTAATTGCCATTCAAGTTTAACTGTTACTGGATTCCAGCTCCAGGGCCCGCATTACAGCACACCCAAGAGCCGGAATATTAGGTTCTAACGGCGTCTGCGTTTGCTCTGTGATCCTCTTTTCGGATAAACGATAACATGTCTTCTGTGGCCGTCACCCACGCTTCTAGTGTATATTTCTCGATCATCTGAAAGGATCATGTGAACCAGGCGCCTCTCGTATGCGGGCATAGGTTCAAAGGAAACCGGTTTCAGGCTTTTCTTTGCCTGCCTGGACTTGCGAATCGCCTTTTCCCTAAACTGCTCTCTGCGCCTTAAACGATAGTTTTCAGTGTCTACGATGACCTCAACTTTGTCTTTCCTACGATCAGGTTTGTTTATGATCTTATTAACCACAAATTGCAGGGCGTCCAGTGTTTGTCCCCGCTTTCCGATCAGAAGCCCGGAACCGTCCCCTTTAATGTCCAGATAGGCTGCGCTGCCCATCATTCTTGGATTAACTTCAGCCTCAATATCCATCTTATCAAGGATAGTTGAGAGCAAGTCACCGGCCTCGTTTAATGTTGAAGCTTCTTCGTCAGATATATTTGATCTAAAGTTCTTAAAACTATCCTCTGATGGAAGTTGTTCTTGGGCCGTGTTATTGGCCCTGTCATTGGTATTCGTTGTTGACTGCCTTTGGGCCCTGGAATCATTATCAGAGTCACTTCTGCTTCTCCTGGGTTCACTCGTCGGCCTACTACCAGGGACATTGGACGATTCCTTGGGTTCAACCTCCATAACTTCCTTGAGAATATCCCTCTTTTTTACCTTTATCAGCGCGTCCCTCTGACCCACTAATCCGAGAAATCCCTTTGCCCCTTCCTGAAGAACATCTATCTCCAGAAGAGTCTCTTCACACTTAAGCTCGTCGCAGGCAGTCTCAATGGCCTCCTTCACTGTTTTTCCGCTGAATTCCCGCCATTTCATCTTGTTGTCCTCTTTATTGGGCCATCTTATTTGTAACCAGTTGCTGGCCTATGGAAAGAATATTATTTACCAACCAGTAGAGCACCAAACCCGATGGAAAACTAAGGAAAAGGTACGTCAGCACCAAAGGCATAAACATCATCATCTTTTTCTGCATAGGGTCGCCGGCCGTAGGGGTCAACCATTGTTGCAGGGCCATGGACGCGCCCATCAAAACAGGGGTCACATAGTAAGGATCAGGCGCTGACAGATCATTGATACATAGATAGATTGATGGAACGCATACAAATGCCGCCTGCCTGAGTTCTATCGCATATGATAGAGCCTGATAAAGAGCTATGAATACAGGCAGTTGCAACAGGATGGGCCAACACCCTCCCACAGGGTTGACCTTATTTTCCTTGAATAGTTCCATGGTGGCTCTGTTAAGCTGCTCCCTGTCGTCCTTGTATTTTTCCTTGAGCTTAGTCAATTGTGGCTGAAGCTCCTGCATCCTCTTCATGGACTTCATGCTTTTATGGGTAAGGGGAATAAACAGAACCTTGATAAGTATGGTCAGGAGAATGATGCTCACACCATAATTTCCCGTATATTGAGTGCAATACCTTAAGAACCGCACCAAATACTCAGCCGTTACGTCCAAAATCTGGTATTTACTATAATATAGAGCCCTTGATAATTCGTAACCGGCATTTTCCAAAGCCGAATTTTTCTTTGGCCCAAAATACAGGGGGGTTTCCACTGTAGCCGGAGTACCGGCGGGGAGGTCAATATTGCCTAACCTGGCCCAGAACTCGGCCACACCTTCCTTGCCTGTCTTGAAAAGAGATATCCTCGCGCCGGCTCTGCTGTCGAGAACAATTGCCCTGAAAAAGTACACATCCCCAAGACCGGCCCATTTTATCTTTCCAGCAGGTTCTTCATCACCCTCTATGTCCGTGAAATAGTAATCCCTGACCTCTCCATCCACATATATCTCAGCGCTGTTCCACGCGAATCTTTCGTCGCTGCTTTCTCCCTGATAAACCTTCTTCCAGGGGATTGAAACAAGAAAACTCCTATCCTTTTCAGTCTGGTTTATTATGGAGAAATTGAAATCAACCAGATACTTATCCCTGTGAAATGTATAGGTCTTCTTTATCACTAGATCATTGTCTGTATGAGCTGTAAATGTAATGGTTTTCGAACGCGTTCCCTCATCCAGCGTTATTTCCCTGGATTCCAAGTCAGGCTTGAAATTAAGCCCTGAATCATCGAATGTCTTCTCAGCGGTGAACATAAGGGTCGGCCCTGATGAATCAGGCCCTTTTGAGTCAATAAGATTGATCTTACGCTTTTCTTCCTGCGCGCTGGAGTAATTTAGCAGGCTGAAAGAAACCAGTCTGGCGCCTTTAGAAGATATCTCAGCCTCATAAAGGGGACTTCGCACAACAATGGTCGTCTCAGGAACCAGCTCTTTGCTCGATAGTGAGCTTCCACGCTCTCTGGGCTGTTCAGCGATCACAGGAGCGGCTGTTTCTTTTTTGTCCGATTCTTTTTTGGCCGTACCGGTCCCTTCACCAGGAACGCCGGGCTGTTCAATGGCCTCTTTTTTTGCCGGTTGTTCCTTTGGAGGGGGTTGAACCGTTTGGATGTAAAGCTGAAAAACCAGAATCACTGCGGCCGAAAGAATAACGGCCAGAATGAGATTGCGCTCCATACTATGCTTTCCTATTCCACGGACTTCCGACTTCCCAGAGCTTCAGATCGAACCGGTGGCCGGCTCATGGGCTTTGGCCCTTACTTTGGCAATAACTAGGGCGCCGGATCATATCCGTGCGGACCAAAGGGCCTACATCGCGCTAATCGCCTTATGGTTAACCATGACCCTTTGAGGACGCCGTACCTTTCTATCACTTCCAGCGCATAATTGGAGCAAGTGGGATGGAATCGGCAAGCAGACGCAATATGTGGGGAGATAAAAATCTGATATGCCCTGATTAATGTCTTACAGATATATTGAATCGTCTTGCTCATTTCTTGTTCAAATAATTGTCCAGCTCCCTGCGGAGCTCCCCGGTCCCCAACGCGGCGGCCTTTGTGTTCGCTACAAATACCATGTCCAGATTTTTCGGAAACTTGTCCCTGTTTAGTCTGAAATACTCTTTTAGCATCCTTTTCACGCGATTGCGAACATGCGCCTTGCCGACTTTCTTGCTTACCGCAATGCCGATTCTAGTACGACCGTCCCTATTCTCAAGAGTCCTAATGGTAAAATACCGCGTGCGATGGCGGGCGCCTTTTGCCATTATTCTCCGATATTCGGAGGAATGTCTGACTCTATCTTCCTTTGCCAGGCCAAAACCTCGGGAACTAGACCGAGAGACGTTTTCGGCCCTTGGCTCTTCTTCTTCTGAGGACGTCTCTACCACCCTTGGTTTTCATCCGAGCTCGGAATCCGTGCGTTCTTTTACGACTGGTGTTGCTTGGTTGAAAAGTCCTTTTCACTCTTATTCACCGACCTTCCAGTTAAACCTCTAAAAGGGAAATGTAACCAGATATAGGGACTCAAGTCAAGGAAACTTTTTGTTTGGTAGTAATGATTCACTTAAATGCGGCCGTGCTCCCTGAGCCAATAATTAATGTATAAAGTATAGATCCTCGCGGTGTTCCTGGTTAAGCCTGTTGGCGAGAGATCCGACTCGCTGCGTTTTATTCGCAGGCTCAGGAAACTTCGCTCATCGGACTCACGCCGCCCGGCTCGGCCTACACTGGGCCCCCACAAGAGTGAATAGATACGTTTGGTAGTGGATCAATTTGGAGTTTCACATGGGCGAAGTTTCTTCTCAAATGAAACGTTGACAAAAAACAGTTGTCTGAGTACGATGGAGGCATAGGGATGAGTGATCCCTGCTTCATAGGTACGTCACGGAATTAAGCCTCACGAGGCTCGTCCGCGAGTACCACAAGTAAGTCCATGTTGCGGAGACGTAGGAACTCCACACCGTGCCTGCGGGCCGAGAGTATGCACATGGACTTTTCCTTTTTGGGTCTATTCTGTTCTCGGGAAAAAGTTCACGAGTTTGTGACCGTACAGACCAGGAGCAACTTCTCCACTATCCTCAATACACACGAAGAATCTTTCCTTGAAAGGTGGAGCCTGCCCTTCCAGCATCAGGTTTCCGCGACGACCTTGGACTGGTATGTCAGGAGATTCCTTCAGCAGTTCCTTCACGCACCGTAACAACCTATACCGTCTGGCGATATCTTTCCGCTGCTGCTTCCGCTCGATGTAGTCAAAGGCCGGATTGATGTAGACTCTTTGCGGCGGATCGCCGAAGCACCTGACCACTACGTAGGGATTTGGCCCAGGAGACTCCCTCTGCCACTCGTCTATGATCTGATAAGCGTGTGAGATGACGATCTCGACTTTTTCGTCGGGTATAATCACCTTTCCGAATCGCCGACTCTTATTGAATATGGGATATGGGAATTCCAGACACCTGTACATCCAGTGAGAATACTGAATGAACTTAGAGACTGCAACTTGTCTCAGCACAGAGGCTAATCAAAGCCTATACCCCCCCACGGCAATGGCGTAGTCAGCGGCGAGAGCAATCATGATGCTGCAGGATGAATTATGACTTCACTAAGCTACTCTCGGAGGCCTCCTCATATGTCCTTCTTCTTGCACGACAAGCACGCTTCACACCAAGAGACAACCAAGAATCATTGGTTTTCTATTCTTTCAAACTGACCCACTGCCTTTTGTTTACAGGAAAATGACAAAAGGCCCAACTCCAAACAAATTACTTTAACTTTTAATTGTATTTGTTTGTTTATTATGATATTATTCCTCTATAAAATTGTCAGGGGGCCCATAGGGATGTCCTTCCATATTTTCATTATAGGTCTACAATTAACCGCCATAGCAGCGTTCTTGATCCTTTGGTACTTCTGGGTTAAGCGCAAAATGGGGATAACCTACGGATTGGATGAAGAAGAAAACGTACTATTTCCATTCCGGAGTTTTTCATGGATATTATTGGGCGTAGTCCTGATCACATGCCTTGTGCAGATCCATTTTGTTCGAGTATCCGCGTCGGTTTACGAAAAACTTGTCACCATTTCAAAGGCCATAGCAAATCAAAAACCCGAGAATGCTACTCCCGCAAACCTTCAGGCAACCTTGTCAGAACTTCAGGCCGAGCTGAGATCCGGGTTCTCCGCGTTAAAGAGCATGAATGAGACCCAACTGAAACTCGCCAAGACCATAAAAAATCCTCCGGGTATTAACCATTCTTCGGCTAAACGACCTTCCGATTCCCCTCCCAAAAGATCCTTGGGGATCGCGAGTAAACCCAAAGAGTCTGTTTTTGACGGTGAGGCAAAGGCTTCTTCAAGACGGGCCCAAAAGAAAAGAACAGCCACAAAGAAGAGGAAGCCCGAGCAAAGAGAAGTGAGGCAAGATGAGTTTGGACCCTCAGTATATTCCATGAGGCTCAATCTGATGGGAAAGGTAAAGGCGACCACTTTGAATGTTCGGAAAAGGCCCCTGCCCCACTCGTTGATAGTTGAAAAGCTGAACATGAGCGAAATGGTCAAAGTTACGGAAAAGAGGGTTTCAGGGGCTGCAATGTGGTATAGGATCGTGACCCCGACTGGAAGGGCCGGCTGGGTTGACTATAGGTATCTCAAACTTGAAGAAATGAATACCGACAATGTAGGCGCCTAGAAATGTACGCAAAATGATATAGTGGAAATAACACATTGTTTTTTTGAAAAAGTTGCGTCGCGGTTAACCAGGAGATTATTGGGTAACCAACATCGCTCCCTGAAAAAAATACCTTCCTAATCTACCTAAATTTTTGATATAATATACCAGATTTTATCCATTGGGAGACCTGATCAGCTCCCAATGGATTCGACTTGAAACAGTAGTTTAACAACTGTCCAGGCGCTCACCGCAGACTTAAAAAGTATTTGGAAGCTGGATTTGCAATCTCGACGGGGGCCTGTGGAGCGCATAAAGAATTCCAATGGCCTTTGAAAAAACCACAAACGCTTCTGGCCAGGCGAACTATTGGATAACCATCATGATAATGGTTATGAATATCGATCCTGTACACGAATATTCCATAAGCCCAAAATCTATAAGAGGTAATAAATAATGACACAAAAGGCGAAGATACTAATAGTTGAAGATGAGGGCATAATCGCGGAGGACTTGAAGGCCAGCCTTAAAGACACCGGCTATAATGTGGTAGGAGTCGCCACCAATGGTAAGGCTGCCATTACTGAAGCGGCCACAAAGAATCCCGATTTGGTTCTCATGGATATAGTTCTACAAGGGAATATGGATGGAATACAGGCTGCAAAAAAAATAACGGAACTACACAATATTCCCATCATATACCTTACCGCTTACTCAGATGAAAAGATGCTGGAAAGAGCCAAAATTACTCAGCCCTCTGGATATCTTCTAAAGCCTTTCAGGGACCGGGAACTGCATAGCACCATCGAAATGGCCCTTTTTAAGCACAACCTGGAGATGGAGCTCAAGCAAAGGGAAGCCTGGCTATCTGTTACATTGCAAAGCATAGGCGAAGGAGTGGTCGCGACTGATAGTGATGGCAAAGTAAAGGTGATCAATCCAGTGGCGGCGTCTTTGACAGGTTTCAATCAAAAGCGTGCCATTGGCAAGCCTCTAAAAAAGGTGGTCAGGATAATAGACGCAAAAACAGGCCTGGAGATTCCTGATCTTGTGGAAAAAATTAAAGATCTCAAAGAGCATATTGCTTTTCCGGATGAGGAAATACGATTGTTACCCAAAAGTGACAATCCGATTTCAATTGAGGCGAACGCGGCGCCCATCTTGGATTCCAACGACAGTTTCCTTGGAACGGTTGTTGTATTCAGGGATGTTACTGAAGTGAAGGAAAAGGAGGAGGAGCTTCGCAAGAGTAAAGAGGAACTGCAATCCTATTCCACGTCGTTGGAGGGTATGGTCAGGGAGAGAACCGCTGACCTTGAAATGTCGCAGAAAGAGTTGAAAAAATACTCACAGAGCCTTGAAAAGACCAATGAAGCCCTGAAAATAATCATTCAGGGAATTGAAGAACAGAAAAAAGAAGTCGAAAAGAAGATATCCCACAATCTGAATCTCACTGTGCGCCCAATACTAGATCAACTCAAATCCCAGGAGGTTTCCGACACTGTATCCTTCCTCCTGCAATCATTGGAATTCAATCTCACCAATATGTTCTCATCATTCGGCGTAAATCTGGTAAAAGGAGGGCACAGCCTTACTCCCAAGGAAATTCGCATTTGTGAAATGATCAGGTCAGGTCTTTCTTCCAAACAGATGGCCAAAGTCCTTGGCATTTCTCCACAAACAGTCCTGGTTCACAGAAAGAATATCAGAAAAAAACTCGGACTGGCCAAATCCAGGAAGAATCTGGCTTCCTATTTAAAGGCCAGCCTCTAGGGACCAAGGTATCATTTACCTTTTGTAGCCGTTGACCCGATAAAAGAGAAATCCGCGACATTTGAGAACATGCTCGCGACCTTTCTGAGCAGCCCCAAT
>CAZFJT010000039.1:0-11597 GCA_964519135.1 uncultured Syntrophales bacterium
ATTCAGTGGTGTCCGGCCAAAGGCTTCTTGATTTACTGGTTGATTTCGTTGGATCTGGAAGACTGGTCCTTGGAATCTGTAATGGTTTTCAACTTTTGGTCAAGCTGGGAATGCTGCCGGCCATTGACGGGGATTACAAACGCAGGGATCTAACAGTAACAGGCAACGATTCAGGCAGGTTCGAAAACCGTTGGGTGAACCTTTCAGTAGACAGTGATTCCCCGTGTATTTTCACAAAAGGAGTGGATCGTCTATATCTACCAGTGCGGCATGGCGAAGGCAAGGTCATAGGTAAGAACGCTGGGTTTACCAAAGAACTTGTGTCATTGAATCAGGTTCCGGTTATGTACTGCGCGCCTGATGATCCCATACCGACCATGGACTACCCGCATAACCCCAACGGCTCGGAAGAATCTGTGGCCGGAGTTTGTGACCCAACAGGCCGAGTGTTCGGGCTTATGCCACATCCAGAGGCCTTTGCACACAGGACGAACCACCCCAGATGGACCAGGGAAAGACTGGAGGAAAAAGGCGGCGGTCTGGTGATTTTCGAGAACGCGGCGGAATATTTAAGGAGGGCGTGAGGCTGGTTAACAGGTTTTAGTCATCAGTGTTCAAGAATCCTATCTAATGTTTGTCGGCAAAGGTAGGTGGATGAAATTTTGTTGCCATTATTAGTGAATCAAGCTAGGATTACTCCTTGTTTTCCCCTCCATGAAAATCAAGCAAAAGATTCTAGTTTTTAACCAAACTGGGCAGGGCTGCCTGCAATAACAACTAAGTCACAGGAGGATTAAATGGCGTTAGACGCAACCAAAATGGCCGATTGGGAAATCGCGGAGGAAGCTGAGAAGTCCATGAAGACTGTTTATCAGCTTCGGGATGAACTCGGCCTGCAGGAGGAGGAACTGCTGCCACACGGTCATTATGTGGCAAAGGTCGATTTCAGAAAAGTTCTTGATAGATTGAAGGACAGGCCCGACGGCAAGTACATAGACGTCACCGCGATCACGCCTACACCTCTGGGTGAAGGCAAATCCACCACATCCATGGGCTTGGTCCAGGGAATGGGTAAGCGTGGAAAAAGAGTGGTGGCCGCTATACGTCAACCCTCAGGCGGGCCCACAATGAACATCAAGGGTTCGGCCGCAGGCGGCGGGCTTTCACAGTGCATTCCATTAACTCCTTTTTCCTTAGGGCTCACAGGAGATATCAATGCGATCATGAACGCCCATAACCTGGCTATGGTTGCTTTGACGGCCCGTATGCAGCATGAGTTCAACTATGATGATGAGGAGTGGGCAAAAAGGGGGATGCCCAGGCTGAACATCGATCCTCGCAACGTTGAATTCGGGTGGATCATGGACTTCTGCGCCCAGGCCATGAGGAATATAGTCATTGGAATCGGCGGCAAGATGGACGGCTTTATGATGCGGTCCAAGTTTGCCATAGCCGTTTCATCAGAGATAATGGCCATTCTAGCAGTCGCGAAGGATCTCAAGGACATGCGTGAGCGCATGGGTAAGATAGTGGTGGCCTATAACAAGAATGGCGATCCTGTAACAACAGCGGATCTTGAAGTTGACGGCGCGATGACCGCATGGATGGTTGAGGCGTTGAACCCCAATCTCATGCAGTCAATAGAAGGGCAGCCCGTATTCGTACACGCTGGTCCATTTGCAAATATCGCAATAGGTCAGTCCTCGATTATAGCGGACAGGGTAGGCCTGAAATGCTCGGATTATCATATTACTGAATCAGGATTCGGGGCTGACATTGGCTTCGAGAAATTCTGGAACCTGAAATGTAGATTCTCAGGGCTCAAGCCCCATTGCGCTGTTGTAGTGGCTACAATTCGCGCTCTTAAGTGTCATGGTGGAGCGCCTGTTCCAAGACCGGGCCTCCCGATGCCTGACGAGTACAAGGGTGAAAATGTTGGTTGGGTGGAAGAAGGTTGTAAAAACCTTGTCCATCATATTGAGACAGTGAAAAAGGCCGGCATCAACCCAGTGGTATGCGTTAACGCTTTTTACACGGATACCGACAATGAGATAGCCGCTGTTAAGAGGTTGTCTGAGGCCGCGGGCGCAAGATGCGCTGTTTCCAAGCATTGGGAGCTGGGAGGAGAAGGCGCGCTTGAGTTTGCCGACGCGGTTGTTGACGCGTGTGAAGAAGAGAACGAGTTCAAGCTTCTCTATGATCTGGAACTGCCATTACGTCAACGTATAGACCTGATTGCAAAAGAGGTTTACGGCGCGGATGGAGTAACCTATACACAAGAGGCGGAGGCAAAGGCCAAGAGGATAGAATCCGATCCCAACTTGTCCAAGCTTGGAACTTGTATGGTTAAGACCCATCTGAGCTTGTCCCACGATCCCAGCCTGAAAGGTAAACCAACAGGTTGGACATTGCCTGTTCGTGATATCCTCACCTACGGCGGCGCGGGATTTGTGGTGCCAGTGGCCGGAACAATCTCCCTGATGCCTGGAACAGGCTCCAACCCGGCGTATCGCAGGATTGATGTTGATGTGGATACAGGAAAGGTCAAAGGACTATTCTAATTCGGTCAATATTTTAGGTAATTAACCCAGAATGCCCGGTGATTGAGTTCACCGGGTTTTTTTCGGCCTGAATTAAGTAACCCCCAGGATCCCATCGCATATCCCGGGGGCTTGACCCCGATAGCGTCTGGGGGAGGACGCGGCTTCGAGGTTCACACTAAAGATAATCACTTTCTTACAATTACAAAGTGTTTTTAGTATTTCATTTTTTGCGTCAAGGTCTGCTCAGTGGATTTGTAGAGTGGTTGAATATTCAGGGGCCTCTACTGCTTGGCCGCTTGGGGCTTATTCCTGTGATATAAAATCTTTAGCCCCTCCATAGTGAGATCCTGATCAATATCATTCAACAGCTTGCTTTCAGCGGATATTACTCCGGCAAGACCTCCTGTGCCCACCACTGTGGGTCGTTCACCCAGTTCATTGAACATCCTCTCCAGGATTCCATCAACCATGGAAGCGTACCCGAACATTATGCCTGACTGAATAGCTGAAGCAGTGTCCTTTGCTATTACTTTGGACGGAGCTATCAGTTCCACCCGAAAGAGCTTTGAGGCCCGATGGAACAAGGCTTCCGCGGATATACGCACACCAGGGGCGATTACACCCCCTTCATACTCACCAGCGGAATTAATATAGTCGAAAGTGGTCGCAGTGCCGAAGTCCACGGCTATCAACTGACTTTTATATTTTTCATAGGCCGCCACTGCGTTAACTATGCGGTCCGCGCCGACTTCCCTGGGATTGTCATACCTTATGGGCATCCCGGTTTTTATGCCTGGTCCAACAAAAAGGGGTTTGACGTTGAGCAGTTTATGGCAAAGGTCTTGCAAGGCGCTCGTAACAGTGGGAACAACGCAGGAAATAATAGCTCCGCTGATATTTAGATCAGGCAGGCCATCCATTGTGGCCAATGACGTGAGGATCATCCTGAACTCATCACCTGTCGCGTCTCTAATGGTCCGGATTCGCCAGATACCGGCCCAACCTGAATCTTGATGTAGACCTATAACTGTGTTGGTATTTCCAACATCAATGACCAGCAACATATGACATACTCCTTCTAGTCCGCAATATTAGAGCCTTAGCGCCCTTGTGTCAATAAGGGGGCGCCCAGGGGGAGTGTTCCAACGAGTGGAAACACAAGCTCAAAGCCGTTGACCTTGCATATCTTTAATGATATTCTAATGTCTTAGCAATTTGCGGTTATGAAAACACCAAAGTAATGTCTGTAATTGGAAGTCAGGATGAAAAAAACTGGAATAGTAAAAGATCCCATATACTTGAAGCATGATATGGGCGCCTATCATCCGGAAAGCCCAAGGCGGCTTGAGGTGATATACCAGATGATAGATGAGATGGACTCAAATTATAACATTACCCAGGTAGGTCCAAGGGAGGCCAATGAGGAAGAGATATGCTTGGGTCATGACCTGGCCTACATTAGGAACATAGCCTCCACCTCGGGTAAGACTCGCACGTACCTTGATCCTGATACCTCAACCTCCGCTGATTCTTGGAAGGCCGCGGCAATGGCGGTTGGAGGAATTTTCAACCTCATAGATTCATTGATCAAAGGCGAGCTACGTAATGGATTCGCTCTTGTAAGGCCTCCTGGGCATCACGCTGAAAACACAAGGGCAATGGGATTTTGTCTTTTCAATAATATTGCTCTGGCCGCGCGTTACGCACTGAACATCGAGGGTATCAACAAGGTCGCGGTGGTGGACTGGGATCTCCATCATGGTAATGGCACACAGAACTGCTTCTATGATGATCCTTCCGTGCTCTTCATATCAATGCATCAATATCCCCATTATCCAGGCTCAGGTTCGCTGATGGAGGCCGGAACAGGCTCCGGAGAGGGATATACCGTGAATATTCCTATGCCCGCGGGCGCGGGGGACCCGGATTATTTGATAGTGTTCCATGACCTTGTGCAACCTATACTTGAGTCTTACGATCCTGACTTAATCTTGGTTTCCGCAGGGTTTGACGCGCATCTAAGCGATCCATTGGGCGCGATGAGGGTCACTGAAGCGGGATATGTGGAGATGATACGGATCTTGATGAATATAGCGTCCAAGGTTTGCTCTGACAAGCTCGCACTCACCCTTGAAGGAGGATATGACCTTTCAGCCTTAAGGGAATCCGTTAAACTGATACTAATTGAACTGGCTTCGTACGATCCTACCTTAGGGCAAATGTTGGAGAGGCCGTTGGATGATGAAATGGCGCCTGTGTTCAAAGCCAGGATGCCTGATATTCTCAGCGCGCATGGCCGGTATTGGCCAATAAAAGCAGACAAGAAATCCTAATTATAGCGATGTTTATTTGAAAGCTATTAAACCCCGGTTCCAGGGGCAGCCACAGACGCTATTGCCTTGCGTCACACAATAAACCACTCAGATAAGGCGCTAATAATGAATGGAATCGTTCTGGTGGATAAACCTGAAGGTCTAACGTCCAATAGTGTGGTTGGAGAAATCAAGCGATTGGTTAAGCCGGCAAAGGTGGGCCACACAGGAACGCTGGATCCCGCGGCCTCTGGTTTGCTTGTGATAACCATAGGAGCCGCGACTAGAACCCTGGACTTTCTTGATGAGACCCCAAAAACATACAAGATGGGAGTGATACTCGGTGAAGAGTCGGATACAGGGGACAAGGAAGGTAATATTGTAAAGAAAGGCGACAGCTCTTCCATAACCATGACGCAGATAGAGGAAATAACAAATACCTATTTGGGTGTGTCGGATCAGGCCCCTCCACATTACGCGGCCATCAAGGTTGGAGGCGAGCCGCTTTACAAGCTTGCCAGAAAAGGCGTATTTCCTGAAGTCCCGCCACGGGCAATCGAGATCTTTGAATTGAAGATAGAATCCTGGGCGCCGCCTCTATTAAATATGGAGGTTGTATGTTCCAAGGGCACGTACGCAAGGGCCATAGCAAGGGACATTGGAAATGATCTGGGTGTTGGGGGAAGGCTGGAGACCTTGATGAGGACCAGGGCCGGCAGGTATGCCCTGAATAACTCCGTGACCATGGATGGGATTGCCGACAAAGGCCTGGATATTATAAGGCAAAGTCTTATACCCATTGACAAGGCCCTGGACCATATACCGGAGTTCCCTGTAACACCTCCTGAAATGAAGCGCCTGGTAAAGGGCGCGGCAATAATGGTTACAAGAGTCAGATTTGCCAACGCGAAGATAAAAGCCGAAGAGCATAAGAGTTTTAATCAAAGGCTTTTTAGGGCCGCGTCAAAGGACGGATCGGTGGTGATGCTATTAAAGCCTGCGCCAAAGGGCTCAGACGTGGAGTTGCGCCCAACAAGGGTTTTCCATGACCTCAATGGTTAGGGGCTCGAATTCCGCACATAAAGATCATGGCGCCACCAAATTCTCAAAATAATATCCTAACATCAATTTTGTCTTTTTATGGAAAACAACCTTTTAAGCAAGATCCATTACAGTAGGCGCAAACATTGAGCCTGGAATGTAAATAAGCGTATGGTTCCCAATGGGAATGCCTGGTAAAAGTTCAACGGCAATTAATAGTGTGAGTTGAACATTAATTTCTAATGATCCCCTAGCTAGGTATCTAAGAAAATAAACACTTGATCCTGATGAGTTACCGACCTACAATTTTGTAAGATTTTCTCAGGGGCGTTTTTATGGAGTTCCTTCAAGATATAGATGACCATATTGATCCTGGAAGCAATCAGCCAATAGTTCGCAGGGAAGTCCAGGAATTGGAGCTTTTGTTCCAGATAAGCCAGGAACTGGACAAAAGTGCGGACCTAAGCGAATCATTGTCTCCGGTTCTTGACGCGATGGCTGAATACATGGGTATGGTCAGGGGCACAATAACTCTTGTTAACAGGGAGACGGGCGAGATCCTCATTGAAGTGGGGCATGGTTTATCAGAAAAGCAAAAGGAAAGGGGAAGGTACGTACGGGGGGAAGGGGTGACCGGTAAAGTTATAGAGAGCGGTATGCCGGCCGTGGCCCCAAAGATCTCCGAGGACCCCATATTCTTGGATAGAACACGCGCTCGCAAAGGATTAGCGAGAAAGGACATCTCATTCATCTGCGCTCCAATTAAACTGGGTAATGAAGTCATAGGCGCGTTGAGCGCGGACAAACTCTTTGAGGAAGGGGTTTCCTTTAAGGAAGATGTGAGGCTGCTTTCGATTATTGCTTCCATGATCTCACAGGCTGTGAAGCTCAGAAGGGTCACAATGGAGGAGCGCACCAGGCTGATGGAAGAAAACGCCAGGCTCCAGAATCAGCTCAGGGAGAGATTCCAGCCTTCAAACATCATCGGAAGATCCAAGACCATGCAAAAGGTCTATGATCTTATAGCCCAGGTTTCCAAAAGCGACGCGACAGTGCTCATTAGGGGAGAAAGCGGAACAGGAAAGGAGCTTGTGGCCAACGCTATACATTATAATAGTCTCAGGGCGGAGAAACCATTTGTAAAAGTCAACTGTGGAGCGCTTCCTGAAAGTGTGGTGGAAAGTGAGCTGTTCGGACATGAAAAGGGCGCGTTCACAGGGGCTGTCTCAAGTAGAAAAGGTAGATTTGAGCTGGCCCAGGGGGGCGCGATTTTTCTGGATGAGGTGGGGGATCTTACCTCTCTTACCCAGGTCAAGTTACTCAGAGTATTGCAGGAAAAAGAATTTGAACGGGTTGGGGGCGCTTCCACCATCAAATGCGATGTCAGGGTTATAGCCGCGACCAACAAGAACCTGGAAGCCTTGATAGAGGCGGGAATGTTCAGGCAGGATCTCTATTACAGATTGCATGTCTTTCCTATTCACGTGCCTTCACTTAGGGAGAGGAAAACCGACATTCCCCTTCTGGTGGACCATTTTGTGGCAAAAGCCACTGAATCCGCGAACAGAAAGATATCCAGAGTGGCCGCGCCCGCGATAGACGCGTTGATGTCATACCATTGGCCTGGAAATGTGCGAGAACTTGAGAATGTTATAGAAAGGGCGGTTCTTGTATCCCCAGATGGAGTTATTCATAGCCGACACCTGCCCCCAACGTTACAGACAGCCGCGCCCGATGAATACACGTTCAAGGGAGATCTGAAATCAATTCTCGAAGGAGTGGAGCGGGACCTGATAGATGACGCGCTAAAGACTGCAGGAGGCAACAAGGCTAAAGCAGCCAGGGCTTTGGGGATTAGTGAGCGCATAATCGGCCTGAGGGTGGACAAGTATAAACTGGACACCACAAAATATCGTACATAATTGTAAGAGTAGGTATCCGGTCCTACACCTCTGTAAGCCATAATCATGAACAGGCAATCCATTCCCCATCTGTGAATCCATTCTAATAATCTAAATAAATCAAACCCATAGTAAGAAAAAATCCATATTGGACCGCCTTTGGCGCCGACCTTGCCTAATAGTAGGCAAATCACGATTCCTCTAATCTGTTTTCCTCTTGGAGAGCGGGTGCATGGAATGAATTATCGGTGGACACTTATCAGTGTGACCGAAATATAACACTATTGGAGGCGCCACTTATGAATGCTGCTGATACCGCATGGGTGCTGACTTGTTCAGCTTTGGTTCTTCTCATGACCCCTGGTCTGGCAATGTTTTACGGCGGCATGACCCGTTCCAAGAACGTGCTCTCAACCATGATGCACAGCTTTTTCTTGATGGGGATTGCTTCGATTATTTGGCTATTCTGGGGATACAGTCTGGCTTTTGCTCCGGACGCGTTCAACGGATTTGTTGGAAATCTCAAATTCTTTGCATTGCAAGGTGTGGGCGGTGAACCCACTGAAGGCTCAACAATTCCCCATTCCACATTCATGATATTCCAGGCCATGTTTGCGATCATTACTCCTGCGTTGATCTCAGGAGCTTTTGCTGAAAGGATGAAATTCAGCTCCTTTATTGTATTCATGATCCTATGGTTGACATTGGTGTATTCACCTGTTTGTCACTGGGTATGGGGTCCTGACGGCTGGCTGGGCGGAATGGGCGCTTTGGATTTCGCAGGTGGAACAGTTGTCCATATCAACTCTGCGGCCGCGGCTTTAGCTTGCGCTCTGGTGCTGGGAAAACGCAAAGGGTACGGCGCGGCTCCCATGATGCCGCACAACCTGACTTTGACCCTTCTTGGGGCCGGTCTGCTCTGGTTCGGTTGGTTCGGGTTCAACGCCGGTAGCGCATTGGCCGCCAACTCAGGCGCATCCATGGCGTTTGTTGTCACACATATGGCCACAGCGGCCGCGGCAATTTCCTGGGTGTTTGCAGAATGGATAATAAAGGGTAAGCCAACCACTTTGGGCGTGGCTTCCGGCGCGGTGGCCGGACTGGTTGCCGTTACTCCTGCGGCCGGCTTCATAGGCCCGGTAAGCTCCGTGATACTGGGTGGAGTTGCAGGAGTGCTATGCTACCTGGCATGTTTGGCAAAGGGCTCGTTGGGTTATGACGACTCTCTGGACGTTGTGGGTATTCACGGTGTAGGCGGCGCTTGGGGCGCCATAGGAACCGGCCTTTTTGCCAGCGCGGCCATTGGCGGGACCGACGGACTATTCTTTGGAAACGCGGCCCAGATGGGTCCACAGATCGTGGCTGTGCTTGCAACAATAATATACTCCTTTGTGGTTAGCCTGATCATTCTCTACATCGTTAAAGCGATCATGGGTGTCAGAGTAGAAGAAGAGGAAGAGATCGCCGGTTGTGACACGTCTTTGCACGGAGAAACCGCGTACAACCTCTAATGGTTGTCAAAGGGATTTTAAGTGTAATAACTCTTGAAGCAAACCGATTCGAGGATGAAATAGATTATCCGCATCTTAAAGGGGTAAAGAATAATGAAAAAGATCGAAGTGATCATCAAACCGTTCAAACTTGATGATGTGAAAGAGGCGCTTGGATCTGTAGGTGTCCAAGGCATGACAGTAACTGAAGTAAAAGGTTTTGGAAGACAAAAAGGCCACAAGGAGATCTATCGCGGGGCGGAGTACCTGGTGGATTTCCTGCCTAAGATAAAGGTGGAGATGGTGGTGGCCACGGACATAGTGGACCAGGTTATCGAAAAGGTGGTTTCAGCGGCAAGAACAGGAACCATCGGTGACGGTAAGATCTTTGTCTCCTCTATTGACAGTGTTACAAGGATCAGAACAGGAGAAAAGGACACTGACGCTCTCTAACGCGTCAATTAAGGATCAGGCTGGAGTTTAATCCAGCAAAAAACACATAAATGTAGCTTATAATGGAAAAATCCTACCTTTGGGTGGGATTTTTTCGCGCCCATAAAGACCTCCGGTGTTGATCCCTGGAAAAAGCCTCATAATAACGGACCTATACTCACATAGGTATATTTAGTGTTCATGGCGCCACACTTGCTAAATACCCTGGAAGGTCGCGTTCCTAATAGTTGGAAACGACCTTTTGGATAAGATCTCCCCAACTGAATATTCGCAATATCCGCAATTACCGACACACCTGAGAACCTGAGGAGGTTCGGGGCGGAACCCTCCCAAGGTTTGAGGCGAGTTGGCGCGGACAAATCCGCCATGATCATGGCCCAGTTAATCCCTAAGGGACCAGCTTGCGGTTATTTTGCGATATTTTCAAACTATACTGGAGACTTATCTGGGACCTATTCGGTGATATTGAAATTCGGGAGGAGGAAATATTATGAACGCCGCGGACACTGCTTTTGTAATGGCCTGCGCAGCTCTGGTCCTGGTAATGACCCCTGGATTGGCCATCTTTTATGGTGGATTGACACGTTCCAAGAATGTGCTTTCCACAATGATGCACAGTTTTTTTCTAATGGGTATGGCTTCGGTCATCTGGCTGGTGTATGGTTACAGCTTGTCGTTTGGGAACGATATAGCCGGTTTTGTTGGTGGTCTGAACCACTTTATGGCCAATGGGGTGGGCGCTGAGGTCAAGGAAGGGCTTACCATACCCCATTCCGTATTTATGATGTTTCAGTGCATGTTCGTGATAATAACCCCTGCTCTGATATCCGGAGCGATAGCTGAGAGAATGAAATTCAGCGCATATGTGGTGTTCACGATACTCTGGATCACCTTTGTGTACGCTCCCATATGCCATTGGGTGTGGGGAGGCGGATGGCTCCAAGATCTGGGCTGCCTGGATTTTGCAGGTGGTCTGGTTGTACACCTTAATTGTGGAGTAGCTGCTTTGGCGGCCGCCATAATAGTGGGAAAACGAAAAGGTTATGGAACACGGCCCTTTATTCCACATAACTTAACCCTCACCCTGTTGGGAGTAGGACTTTTGTGGTTTGGCTGGTTCGGTTTCAATGCAGGAAGCCAATTGGCTGCAGACGGGGTAGCAGCAAACGCGTTCATGGTAACCCATATGGCCGCTGCTGCAGGAGCTTTGTCTTGGACCTTTGCAGAATGGATACTAAAAAGCAAACCCACAACCTTGGGGCTGGCCTCAGGCGCGATTGCCGGACTGGGTTCAATAACCCCTGCGGCCGGGTTCGTTGGTCCAGGGTCAGCCTTGATAATTGGTATAGTAGCTGGAGTGATATGCTATTTGGCTGTTTTGGCCAAAGATAGCCTTGGTTATGATGATTCCCTTGACGTTGTGGGCATCCACGGAGTAGGCGGTGTTTGGGGGACATTGGCCACAGGCTTATTCGCTTCAACCTTGATAAATGCAAACGGCGCAAATGGGCTGTTTTTTGGAAATCCCGCTCAATTCGGCAAACAACTTATTGGCGTAGGCGCGACAATAGCTTATTGTTTGGTTGTAACAATGGTAATTCTCTATGTGGTAAAGGCGATTATGGGCTTGAGGGTCGAAGAAGACCAGGAAGACGCTGGAGTGGACACATCAGCCCACGGTGAGGTAGGTTACAGTATGTGACCATGGTCAAGAGCCTGATATTAAAGGGAATAACAATTGAAACGCCCCTCACGGTGAGCTTTTATGAGGCTCTCAAGATTTAAATTAAGACTGGAATGACGGATCGTCTCAGGTACTATAAGAATAAGGGGTTAAATATGAAGAAGATAGAAGCA
>CAZFJT010000040.1:0-11540 GCA_964519135.1 uncultured Syntrophales bacterium
GCTTGTAGTACTGGACCTGAGTATGGGCTTGGGCTTGTTCAAAGATCTTAAAATTGCATATTCCCCACTTTTGAAGCTTGAACCTCAATCCTGTCCAAAGAACCCCCAACCCGTAGACCATTGAACGCTGGAAATTTATTGAAGAGGCCTCAGGAAAATACCTAGTTGGGCACGATATTTCCCCAAGTTTGAAATTAAAATGGATCACCTGGGCAAGCATCTCATTGTCAAAAACAAAATCATCAGAATTGTTTGCAAGTGGTAAGGACTCTAAAACATTGCGTGAAAAGGCCCTGTATCCAGTATGGAATTCTGAGAGCTTTGACCCCAGCATCAGGTTCTCAGTAAGCGTGAGAAAACGATTGAATATATATTTATAAAGAGGCATTCCACCGCTTCTGGCTCGCCCTCCGAGTATCCTGGAGGCAAGCGCGGCGTCATACTCCCCTGAAACAATCATTGCAGCCAGTGCGGTAACAAGTCGGGGCGAATACTGATAATCAGGATGTAGCATCACCACCACATCAGCCCCCAATTTAAGGGCCTCTGCATAACAGGTCTTTTGATTTCTGCCATAACCGTAATTCTTATCATGGAGAAAGATACTTAAATCCAGTCTCTTTGCTAATTCAACTGTTTCATCCGCGCTGTAGTCATCCACTAGAAGTATGTGATCCACAACTTTTCTGTCCAATTCAGAAACAGTTTTTTCAAGGGTCTTGGCTGCATTGTACGCAGGCAAAACTACGGCTATTTTTTTATTTTCCAGCATCTATTTGTTCCAACCTTTGAATTTACCTTGCATCCATATAATCTGATGGCATCCCCGAGTTATATCGGTAAATTATCCCTGATACCTCCAATTGAAACAGTCAGGGTTTCAACCTGGGGAGTTTCTCACATCTATCATTTGGGATACAATTGAAAAACCTATCTCCTGGGGAGTGTCTCCGCGTATCGGCAAACCGATCGGCGCGTAAACCTTTTCAATGTCATTTTTTGTAAAGCCTTTGGACAGGAGTTCATCAAAAATTATCTTGTTCTTTCTCCTTGAGCCTATCATACCAATATATCGGGCTTTAGAACCAAGGGCCCTTTCCAGGACAGTTCTGTCATGCGCGTGCCCCCTGGTGACTATTACAATATAACTGTCCTCATTAACTGAAATAAGATCGAACGCTGAATCAAACTCCACAGCATGGACCTGGTCAGCTTCAACTATCTTTTCAGGATCAGCGAACTCGGTTCTGTCGTCAATTCCCACCACTCCGAATCCAGCGTATTTAGCCAGATGACATACACATTCCCCCACATGACCCAATCCAAAAACAAATACCGTGCCCTGATTTTTGATCCATTGGGCGTATATGACGCCTGGTGGTTCCTCCATTCTGAATGTGAGCGGACCTGAAGCCAGCCTGGGAGGTGGTATTCTTTTCAGAATGTCTTCCTTATTTATTAGATCTCCCAGTTTTATGCCACTGTCTTTCCTTTCAAAGTACTTCCTGATTTCTCCAATCCCGTCATCAACTAAATCAATCTGGGTAATCAACAAGCCGGCGCCCCTTTGGGAGAGAGTTGACGCAACCTCAGTAATTATGGCCGTTTGAGACGGATCTTTGTGATCAATGTATTCAAGAAGAGCCTCGGCTTCTCCCCCGCAAATCATCTCACTTGAGTTTGAATCTTCACCCCTGAACTGGAATCTGTATTTTTGGCTCCGCTTATCATGGAAACAGCGTTCAGCCATCTCCAGAACCCGAGCCTCAAATAGACCCCCGCCAATGGTCCCGACAATCGAGCCATCTTCGCGGACCAGCAGATTTGCTCCTGAATCCCTTGGAGAAGACCCTTCAACTGAAAGAATGGTGGCTAAAACACAATCCTTGCCCTGTTGGGCCTCTATTGCCCCCTGCTCGAAAACATTTTTCATGCAAAACCCTTGAAAATCCGATGGTGAAATCTAAATTTTTGACTAGCCATCAAATTAAATGTGATTTAAATATTATCAATATTGAACAAGGAGCTTAAAAAATAATTAAATATCGCGTATTTGTCAAGCTATTGTTACAGAGACAACGTTTAGCAAAATACAATATTAGTTAATAAACCCTTGATGTTAGAATATCACTTGATATACGTAAAAGATGTTAACAATGATTTCTGGTTAGTGTCAAAATCAAACATTGAATGAAGATTCATTCCCACTAACCAGAGTCGGAAATTAGCTGATGTGTGGCAGGGCCAATGTGGACTTTTATCGGCCGTAACCAGGAGCGAAGGGAGGTTCATGATTGTAATCTTCTGAATACCCATTTCGCGTTTTGCTTTGAGAACTGTTATATTGGTTAGGATTAAATAATAGGGGATTAGGCAAGGTTCTTGGGCGCGCCAATCTTAATGGAAGCATAATTCTCGATTAAAGTTTTTCATTAATCTCATCTGAGTTTTCCATATCACCAGGGGGTGGCAAGTGGCCAAAAAAACTATTGGAGCTAAAGCTATACTGGCCGATCTGAAAGAAGGGCTCACTGATGACGAACTTATGAGCAAGTATCAAATATCTGAAGCTGATCTGAAAAAAATCTTTAAAAAGCTTGTTAAAGCAAGTTTAATGAGCGCCAGCGACATGAAATGGCGGCCGTTGTTCTGGAATGATACAACAACATTGGACCTGAAAACCTTGGACTTGAGAATCCGCGATGAAGACATTCAATGACCTGGGCTCAAGATTCCTGTTGAACCTCAGGCGCGGCTTTTAGTATCCAGGAAATCTTTTTGCTCGTCGCGCATTCACTAAAACCAGGACAAATATCATTGACCTTCCTGGTCCTCGAATAATGACAGCGCGGTTTCCCTAAGTTTGGACGCTGCTTCAAAACCTTTGGCGCCGGCCGTCCGGGAGCTTTTGACTTCTCCGCTTACCAGATCCACCAATTCACTTTGCACTGAGAATTTATCATCCCCAAGGCCCCGTACTGTAGCCAGCAGTACCTTGGAAACATTCAATCCGGTTTTAAGGCTTTCCAAAAAGGCCTCCCTTGAAGAAACCTTGATTTCTCCCTTGTTCACGGACTCCTTTAGCTTGTACGGGGGTAATATTCTGTACTGACCCTCCATGGCCGGAGTCGGCTCCAAATTCCTGTAAAAAGAGTCCACCACCTTTTGTTCCTTTGCCTGCTCAACATCTCGGAAAACAATTACCATAGCAAGCTTGAGCCTTGGCTTTTTATCCACTGCCCCCTTTGGGTAGGCCTTTGGGGGACCCATCACTGAAAACGCCGGTTTCTCCCAGTCCACTGAACTCAATCCGAATTGCAGGTCAGGCCCGCCCCTGGGTAATACCAAAACCAGGGCCAAAGCTGCGGCTACCACCGTGGCCACTGCAAATTGGGGCACACTTAAGAATTCCGTAATTTTGTCAAACAAGCCCAATAGAGCCCCATAATAATTAGGGGTCGTTTTCCTGGACTTTTCAGAAGTGGTCTTTTCAGCAACTACACCATCTCTTTGGAGACCTTGATCACGGAATTTTCTCAAATCGTTTATTCTTGATTTTGCGGAGGCCTGATCTCCGGCTTCTTCTTTGAGCCTTTCAAAATTGAATTCCAACGCTGCTATCGCCTGAGTTAAATGAACCAGGTGGGCCTTGTAAGAATGTAACTCAACCTTTTCCATATATCCCCTGAGCCCTTCTGGGTCATCGAATTCTTCTTTTGAAGGCAATCTATAGGTGCCTGAACCAAAGTGTGCGCTCTTGTCCGAATCCAGAGGGTTCCTTGCGTCGAGGTTTATAGGACAGAAATCAGGGCCACTAATCCGCCGGTTTTCCTGGTAGATTGTTATAAAGAGCCTTTCCAATTCCTTTAAAACACCTCTCAACTCCTTTGTGGCTGAATCGCGATTATAAGAAGACCTGATGGGCGCGTCCAGTCGATCCAATATTCCTTTGAGCTTTCTTTTGGCGCTTGGATCACTGTCAATAGGCCCTGCGGATTTTAACAGGTAGTCTTCCCTTAGATCTTCAGTGTCAGCCCCCTGGGGGGGTGTTGGTGGCCATTGATCAAATTTATTCTGTTCCAGCTCAAGGTAGCGCGCTCCCATTTCTTCAGCCAATTTTCCTGAGCCATCGATTACACCAAGCATTTCGAGATCTGAAAAAGCCTCGCCTATTAAGATTACTGTCGCCGCCACCGCTTGATTGTACAAATGTTGTGTGTCCTGAACGATGGAAGGGCCTGCCATGAAGTCCTTCCAACCCCGCTCATCCTTGTCCCAAACACCTCCCCATCCGAGCCCCATTGATTGGCTGAGCCTTGAAGCCGTGGCCAGGCTGATATTCCGTAGAAAAGACTCCAGATCCAATATTTCCAAATCATTTTCTGTGGAGATTTTTGGCAAAGACTTGAATGGAGTTTGGCTCAACATTTCAGATACAGTCCCAGGGTCCATCTTGATCTTGCCCCTGAAAGCCATTGCTTGGGTGTAATTCTCCCACACCTGATGCTGATAACCCAGAGCCGGCCTAACATGCTGCATTGAGCAACAATCCGTTGCCGCGTGAAATACTGGACCAAGGGTTTGAAGTCCGATTATGGAGTTATTTGGCCCACGAACCTCAATGGGCTCAAAGTGGTGAAATAAGAACCAATTATAGTAAAAAGGCCCTAGAACAGTCCAAGGCGCAAACTTCATCTCCTCTAACGGGGCTTCAAGGTTTCGCTTCCAATCAGAAGGTTTTAGGCGCCATCCCGGCCTGATCCTATCAAAAACCATTGTATTCTCATTATCCAGCCTTCCGAGAAGATATTCGGATATGCCCTTCATCACAAAGCTGTCCACCCCGGCCCTGGATGAATCATCATAGGAATATCCCCCTGAAATGGCCCATGGATGGCCCTCATAGGGATATGGGTTGACAAAATGATTGAACGCGGTAAATAGATGGCCGGCCATGCCTGTTATATCTTTTTTGGCCGCCCAAGGCCCCCCAACCAATTCAAGAGATAAATCACCGAATTTGTCAGTGTGCCAGGCCTCGAACCCAGCGAGATACTCAAGAGCTGTTTTGCCATAATCCAGCCCATCTATGGAAACATCTTCTCCATACGCCACTTCAAAAGCCTGCAGCCCCCTCTTGGTTTTGTCTTCGCCATAACCCTTTATGTATTGTACAGCGTCAGAGACTATCCAGAAATGTACTTGAGCGTTCATTCACATCTCCTTGGCAGGCTTATAAGGGATCCTCCCGAAATTGTTCCATGTTGCTCTTTTATTAGAGTTATACCATTAGGAGATCATTTCTCGGTTGACCAATCTTTTTATTGGCGAAAAAGCTAGAATAAATGAAGGCATAAACACAAGGTCGCCCAGCAGGGCCGCTAGTATGGCCGACGCGCCCAAGAACCCAAAATACACGGCCGGGAGAGTCGGTGTCAGAGTTAGGGCTAAAAAACCGCAAAAGAGCGCGGAAGACGTTGATATAAGAGCCTTTGCCGATAGATGATAGGCTGAGGATAAGCAATCTTCAATGCCCTGTTCTGTTCCCTTTAGTCTTAGAATCTCCCTGCGCAATTGCGTTAGATAGTGGATCGTATCGTCAACAGACAACCCGATTGCTATGGTCGCGGCGAATATGGTCACATTGTCCAAGGCTATACCGAACCATCCCATAACTCCAAAGATTACCACTATGGGCAGGAGATTGGGAATAAGGCTCAATAGTCCTAGAGTCCAGGATTTGAACTGTATTATCATGATGATTGTAATAGCCGTAAAAGCTAGAATCAATGATTTGACCTGAGAACTGACGACCTCAGAGGCTTGATCGGAAAATACAACCAGTTCTCCGGTGATGGTAATTCCGGCCCATTTTCCCAAGCTATCCGCTGTGACCTGTTTTACCCTTTCTATAAGACTTTTAATAGGAGTGGTAGGATCGTTGGTCATTCTAAGTGAAATACGCATGGTGGATCTGCTCTCATCCAGGTACCTTGACAAATATTCTTTCGCGGATGACGAGCTTCTAATCATCAACATCACATCCGAAAACACGGCCTTGTTCTTGAGGGCCACATGCTGATCATCGCCCTTTACAATCAACCAGCCCAGGTGCTCAACTATCTGAATCGGAGAGTCAATTGCCTTGACTTCAGGAATCTCCAATAGGTCTTTTTGCAGGCCCCATATGCGCTCCCAAGATTCAAAATTATTAAAAGCCCCGTCTTCAACCTTTATAACCACCTCCAATGATTGCGCTGGAGTAAGACGAGTTTCTACAAAGTTAAGATCTTTTATCGTATCAGCCGACTGCTTGAAAAGTTTCAGGATCTGGGTGTCCACTTTAATCCTTGGCGCGCCGGCAAGCATAACCAATATTATGGCCAGGCAAAGATACGCGCAAAACACGTAATGTTTAAAAACGAAATCATGGGTATTCCTGAATATTCTGGACACCAAATCCAGGCTCATTCTGGCCTTGACCCTCTGATCCACCGGCCTAAGCGCCAAAAGAAAAGCCGGAGTAAGTATTATGGATACGAAAAATGATATCAGCACCCCTGTTGACATCACCAGACCAAGCTGCTGGACCATGGGGATCGAGCTGACCATGATAGTGGCAAAGGCCACTGAGGTTGTGAGAGCGCACATGAAACATGGCCGCAGGACCGCTCTTAGAGAGTCTTTAACCGCGCCTTCCCTGTCAATGGAACACAATTCGCTTTCATAATAATGGCTGACTATATGGATCACTGTTGCAACGCTCACCACAAGAACCAGACCAAAGGCCAGGCTAGTTGTGGAGTTGAGCGGGATTCCCAAAAGCGCCATCAGGGTGATGACAAAATACACGGCCGCGCCGATAACAACTGTTGCGATTACAGCCACTCTGAGACTCTTGAATATGTACAGGGTCACCAACGCTATTATCACCGCGCAAATGAGTCCAAACCTCACAGTGGTAACCACGACCATTTCCTGGACAGCTTCTCTTATTACACCCGCTCCCACCATGTGGGCCTTTGCTTTGTGATTAAAATTCGATTGAACCAGATTTATGACTTGATCAAATACCCTGCGGTTTTCAGGATCGAATCTGAACTCTTCTTTTATCTGGAAGACAATTCCAAAGGTCTTTCCATCTTTGGACAAGACAAGATCCGCTACTGGACTAGCTCGCCTAACCATTTTAAAAGTCTTTTCATCTGGAATGGAATATTCGCCATCCTTCTTTACAATGGCCGGGTATAACGCTAAAGGCTTTGTGTCGCTCACTTCCAATATCTCAAGGTTGGTAAGGCTCATCACCGCGTTGATCTTCTCAATCTTCTCCATGGCCTGGGTGGTCTGATCCAACCCTTCCAGTATTTTTTGTTGCTTCATGTTTTCTGGCGGCGCAATTGCCACAATGTTGAACTCATCGCTTCCGAACGTCTCCAAGAACTGTGAATATTCCTTATAGGCCTCTGATGATGTCACATACGCTGATTTCAGGGTCCTATCCAGCCGTAAATCAAGAGCCTTGGGAAGGAGAAACGCGCCTAGCGCTAAGAGCGCGAGCACGAATATTAATCTGTATTTAACAATAATTTCCTGAAACATTAGCGCGCCCGGAATTTGGGTTTTGAGATTGCTGATGAAAAGCCTGTTCTAATGATAACCGCCTTTATGGTAATTCCATAGATCAATGGATTCATGGACATGAGCGCCCTCACTAATTTATGGGACTTTATCGCCGCAGCAGCTCTGTGTGATCGATGGCGCTGGACTCCTATTGGGCCCTATTTACTATTCACACATACTGCTACAAATATTGCTGGGAATCGACGTATCGCCTGTTTAAAAACCTCAATACTACGGAGATAATAATTCACCCTATTGTTATAGGAAAGGCCACTAACAAAAAGCCCCCTGGATTTTCCAGGAGGCTTGTAGATGACAATCCTTGTGGAGCCCCACTAAAATAATGGGGTCCAGATCTGACTTGATTACATAAACGGTAGGTTCATGCTAAAGGGGACGTTGACTGAAGCGCCCACAGTCCAGGCGTTTCTGTAGACCGCTCCACCTTCACCTGAAGCAGTTGCTGTCGCGCCACCAATTGGCGTTAAATCAACATCGCCATTCCATTTACCCATGGTGGTGTTGTACCTGAAGAATGCGCCTAAATCCGAACCGAACATCTTGTATTTGTAATCCAGATATAGCTCAAGAAAATAACCGTCTGTATAGTTATCGGTCATCTCTATCCTATTTCCGGCCACAGTCTGATTGAATGTAATATCACCGAGCAGTGTGGGGAAACCAACAGCCAACGCGCTCATCTTCGTCCTTGCGCCGTTGTAGGCCCACATTACACCAACCAGGGGCACATAACCATTTGAGGTCACATCCGACTCTTCCGCGATAGTGCTTGCAATTGCGGGCTCTGGCTCATCAAAGGAAATGACATATTGCTCATACCTGAAGCCCAACAAGCCGGCAAAGTTCGGGCTGAACATATACGCGCCGATACCATCAACCCACCACCATGTGCTCTCAGCGTCCCAATCCTGGGTCAAAACAGGAGGCACACCCGCGGCTGTGGTGAAATAATCTTCATCACTTGCAGTCTGAGTCAAGGGAAGATGCACCCACCATGAAGCCAAAAGAGCCGTTTTACCATTGAACGCGCCCAGAGGAATTGCCTCTTGCACACCTAGAGCGATGGCGCTTTGCTCATAACCGTGTTTAAACTTGGTTACACCTGCAGGCAATACACCGGGGGTCCACTCTGAAGAAAAGCTGGTGCCCCTATTGGAATATCCCGCAAACAATGTGGGGGGAGTAAACTCGGGCAGTTTTGACATGTCCCAAATTCCACCCATATTTGGTAGGCCCGGCAAGCTCATGCTGGGCATTCTGGGGGCGGCGTCTTGCGCGAATACCATGTATGGCGCAGCTACCAGGACGAGAACGCCCACGATAAGCATAAATCTATGTTTCATATCCAAACCCTCCTAATTAACTAAAACCAACGTCTCTGAAGGCTCTTTGGCCCAAGAGACCAAATTGAGGCAGTACTGACCGTCTTTTTTTTTGGGATGATACACTCATAAAAGAAAACGAGCGCCATGTCAAGCTACATTGTCAAAAAAACGATATTTAATCGCGGAGTTATGTTTTGACGCCCGGTTATGGCTAAAATCTATTTCTAGTCTAGCCTCAGAATGCAACACCTTGATAGTAGGTCATTTAGGCCACAACCAAGGGCCTGCTCCATTATAAGTGTTTAGTCCCGGTCCTTAAGCTGGCTTTCTTCAACCCTCGTCTTCAAAGGACCCAATAAATCTAAAAAAGACGTCAGCCCAACAAACCGACTTCCAAATCAACTGTCATCATAAAATCTACTGATATTCAAATTAGTCTATACTATATGTGGACATTGTTGCAAGAAGAATTCAGTTTCCACAAACACAAGCGCGCCCTTTGGTTCGAGCCCGGTAATTCTGCCGATAGCTCTGCTCCGGTCTATTAAGAGCGTTTGCGGCAAATAAAAGAGTAGCCGCGCAATGCTGACTTGCGTTCCAGGGTTGTCTAGGATTATCATAAGAGCGCATTTATTTTGTGTGTATCCAGCGCCGACCCGGATAACGCCTGTAATGGCCCCGGTGTAGGCTCTAAGCGGCGGTGATGCTAATCTTTCATTTAAAAGAGAGCCCATTTTTAAAATATCGCGGGGAGACCTACCAATGCCCAAGTTGGAAATAAAGAGCAAACGTACAGGAGAGGTAATTTACAAGGGGAAGGCGGACTCCATCAAACAGCTTCTGGAATCGGCCGTTAAGTCCGGAAGGGGGGAATCCACCCAGGCCAACATCATGAAGAAGCTCGGGCTAAAAAAAACCGGCAAAACGTTACTTTATGGCGCAAACCTCGAAGGACAGGACTTGTCTGGAGTAGATCTTAGAGAGGCGACACTTACAGGCGCCCATCTGGTCAAGAGCAGGCTATCAAAGAGCGATCTCACGTCAGCCGCCTTATCGGGCGCAAATCTAAGCTATGCAATTTTGGATTCAACCATTCTTACCCAGGCGGATCTTTCAGAGGCGAATCTTACCAAGGCCGTTCTAAAAGGGGCCAGGTTGGATGGGGCCGACTTATCCATGGCCAACCTACAAGGCGCGGACCTTTCAAACACCAAGCTGGCAAAAACAAAATTATTACAAGCCGACCTTTCAGAGACCATTATGGCCTCCACTGACCTCGCGAGGATGCATCTCGTGGGACTGAAGCTCACAAAAGCCGATCTTTCATGGGGTTTGATGGCTGGTGTTAATCTATCCAAAGCCGATCTCAGGGGCGCAAATCTTGAAAGGGCGGACTTATCAAAGGCGAATCTATCTCAGGCCGATCTGACCGGAGCTAATCTGTCCAACGCTAATCTAACCGGAGCTAATCTAACCAAGGCCAAATTGTCCGGCGCGAAGCTGGACTCGGCAAGGCTCACAGGGGCAAATCTCAGTGAAGCGGCAATGGAGAGGGCAAATCTTAACGGCGCGTATGTGGAGAATACCACGATGGACGGCGCCAATCTCAGTGAAGCGGATTTTACTGAGGCAAGATGCCCTGGCGCCACATTTGAGTCAGCCATTATGAACGGGGTGAAGTTCATTAAGACTGAGGCCGCTGGTGTGAACTTGTCAATGGCGCAGTTAAAAAATGCTATTTTCACAAAGACGGTCATGCACAAGTCCAAGCTCTCCCAGGCCGATTTGACTGAGGCTGATTTATCAGGCGCCAGAGCTGAAGAATCGGATTTTAGTTCCGCTATCTTTTACCAGACAAAAGCCATTCAAACCAGGCTGGACAAAGCTATCCTAACAGGGGTAGATTTCTCCGGCGCGGACTTGACTTCCGCTGTTCTGGAAAATTCCCAGGCCACAGGCGCCAAATTCTTCAGAACCAATTTGAATGGCGCAGACCTCCACGCGGCTAACATAAGGGACGCTGAAATTAACGAATGTTTGCTGTCTGATGCGAACCTAAACGGCGCGGATCTTACCAATTCGTCCATTACCGCGTCTGACCTCACATCAGCGGATTTTTCATGGGCGCATCTTGAAAACGCAGACCTGTCGCAATCAAAACTAAAGGGGGCCAAGTTCAGAGGCGCGCAACTGAATGGAATTAAAGGGGTAAAACTGAAGAAAAAGAGCGGTTAATCACTTGTCCAGGCGATCAAGGCGATCCTGAATCAGTTCCATGGCCCAAGTAAGGGCGCTTTCGTCAAAGGAAAGCTTCGCTCCTGCTGTTTCGTACAGTTCAGGCAAACTTACCGCCCCCCCCAAGCTAAGGGCTTCCAGGTACTGATTAACCGCCTCATTTTGGTTTTGCAACGCCCGGCCCCATATTTGGGTGGCGCCTAGCTGGGCCAGACCATATTCCACATAGTAAAAGGGAACCTCAATAATATGAATCTGCCTTTGCCACATATTAGCGCGTTCTTCTTCCAGCCCGCTCCAATCAACCCCCGGCATGAACCTCTCACTTAGCTGGAC